>JAFVTL010000094.1 GCA_017503235.1 Bacteroidaceae bacterium
CTGGCGATAGACAAGGCAAATGCCAAGAAACCACCAATCACAATTCCGATAGTATTCCAGTTCAAGAAGGCATCTACGGTCATAGTAGCACCTACGCAGAGACCCAAGAAGATGGTAGCAGCATTCATGATGCTGTTGGATGCGGCATCAAACAAGCGGCTGGTGTCACTACCTATTTCCTTAATCAGGTTACCAAACATCAACATACCAACCAACGATACGGCTGTCGGCACAAAGATGGCCACTACAGTAGTCACGGCGATAGGGAAGATAATCTTCAGTACGCGCAAGTTCTTGATTTCAGTCTTCGACGGATAGAGCTTTTCCTGCTCCTTCATGTTGATCATCAGTTCCTTCTTGGTACAAAGCAACTTCACCACCAAAGGGATAATTACCGGCACCAATGCCATGTAAGAATAGGCTGCAATGGCGATAGGGCCCAACAAATGTGGAGCCAGCTTGATGGTAGTAAAGATAGCAGTTGGACCATCAGCACCACCGATGATGCCCAATGAGCCTGCTTCTTGCGGAGTGAATCCCATGAGGATGGCCACCAACAATACCGAGAAGATACCCATCTGTGCAGCCGCTCCAAAGATAGAGAGGCGCAAGTTACGGAGCATCGGACCAAAGTCGGTCAGCGCACCTACACCCATAAAGATGACAGGTGGCAGGAAGCCGGTCTTAATCAACATATAATAAAGGAAGTTCATGATGCCGAGGTCGTGTGCAATCTCGGGCAATGACATTTCCCAGATGTTCTTCATCACACCATTCACCATTACCATCCCGTCGGAATCGGCCTGCACCACGCCCATTTCCCCGCCGGGGAAGTTGGCCAACAGCACACCAAAGGCGATGGGCACCAGCAAAAGGGGTTCGTAGTGCTTCTTGATTCCCAGATAGAGGAGGACGAAGGCAATGGCATACATGATGAGGAACGACGGATTCGCAAAGATGTTGCTGAACGCCGTCATCTCATACAGTTTTACAAATATATCTTCCATTACAATACTTTCATTAATACATCGTCTTCAGATACTGAATCTCCCGAGTTGGCACAGATGGCGGTAATGGTTCCGTCAAATTCGGCACGGATAGCATTGTAGGTCTTCATGGCTTCCACATAGCAGAGCACATCGCCGGCAACCACCTTGTCGCCCACCTTCTTCGGAGTTTCCTGTGCATTCTTCACCAGGAAGAACTTGCCTTCCAACGGAGAGAGGATGTCCTGTCCTTCACCTGCCGGCACATTGGCTGCTACGCCAGGGGCCGGAGCCGAGCCTGACAGTTCGGCGGGATCTACCGCACCATAAGCCACGGTCACACGGTAAGCCTGTCCGTTCACATCCACGGTGAGTACCTTCGGCTTGCTTTCCTGTGCATCGGCCGGAGCGGCTGCATTGGCTATATCTTCGCGACGTTTCTTTACATCGGCCAGGAAGTCTTCCTTCGCCTTTCCGCTCTTGTAGGCTTCATACTGAGCCGGGTGCATGGCATATTCGAAGAGTTCTTCATCGTCTTCCCCTCTATCCCATTGCTTTTCCAGCATCATCTTCTTGTATTTTTCCAATTGGTCAGGATAGTTGTCCTGCGGATTGCCTTCGTAGAACTTGCGACCTTCGCGCACGGCCTTTTCAATGATTTCCGGTGCCAGTTCACCCGGCAACTTACCGGCCTTGCCCAAGATCATGTCCCAGATGTCGTCGGCAATCATACCCCAACGGGCCTTGCCTTTTTCCAGCGCCATCACGTTCATCATGGCGAGGTTCTTCACATACTGGCTGAACGGTGTCACCAATGGAGGATAACCCACGCGAGGCCATACATATGCCACTTCGTCGAACAACTTGATGAGGAGTTCGTCTTGTGTCATGAACGGCAAATTGCGTTTTGCCTTGTATTTGTTGATGGATTCGAGGTTGGTTTCCAAGTCGGCCATGAGGCTTCCCATCATACCGCCGGGAAGTCCAGGAGCGATGAGCAACGAGTTCATCAATCGGTTCTTCGGACTGATATACAATCCCAAGAAATCGTCCATAAATTCCTGAACCAACGAACGCACCTTCATGTAGGCTTCCATGTTGATTTCAGGCACCTTGAATCCGGCATCCTTCAACATAGCCTGCACGCTGATTACATCGGCATGTCCTGTACCCCACGAGAGTGGTTCCATACCCACATCCACATAGTCGCAACCGGCCTTACATACTTCGAGGATAGAAGCCATGTTGAAGCCCGGACCTGCATGTGAGTGATACTGGATGGGGATGTCCTTGATGGCCTTGATGCCAGCCACAATCTTACCGAGGAAAGCCGGACGACCGATGCCCGCCATGTCCTTGATACAGATTTCGTCGGCACCAGCTTCGATGAGCTGCTTGGCCATGTTAAGATAATACTCTACGGTGTGCACCGGTGAGTAGGTAATCGAAAGGGCACATTGCGAAATCATGCCAGCTTCGTGGGCATAGCCGATGGAAGGGATGATGTTGCGCACATCATTCAATCCGCAGAAGGTACGGGTAATGTCCGTTCCCTGCACTTTCTTTACCTTATAGAATAATTTGCGTACGTCGGCTGGTACCGGGCTCATGCGGAGGCCGTTCAATGCACGGTCGAGCATGTGAGTCTGTATACCGGCTTCGTGGAAGGGCTTTGTCCATTCACGTACGGCTTTATTGGGATTCTCGCCAAATAACAAGTTAACCTGTTCAAAACCACCGCCATTGGTTTCCACACGGGCAAAACAACCCATTTCAATGATGGCGGGAGCTACTTTTACCAACTGGTCTACGCGTGGCACATATTTACCGGCACTTTGCCACATGTCACGGAACACCAAACTAAATTTTACTTCTCTTTCCATTTTAAAAATCTTGCGTTTTTCGGATTACAACTTCTCAATCTTCACTACCTGGCCCTTGCCTGCTGTAAGGATATCCACAGCAGCCTTGATGGCATCCAGCGTACCGGCATCCGTTGAGGATGCAGCCGGAGCCACCTTTTTCTTCGGAGCTTCTTCGGGAGCTACCTTATTCACCACCCAAATAAGTCCGCGACTCAAGTAAATGACAATGAGAAGAATGACGAAAACGGAGGTCATACCAACCGCCATCAGCATCAATGCAATGTCCAAATTCTCCATAAATGACTCATTATCTTATCGTTCTCTTATCTATACTATTTGCAAAAGAAAAATTTGCGTCCAAATTTACAATATTTCTGTAATAAAATATCATTGGAAAATCAAAAAATATATTAAATTGCAACCATTCGGGATAAATATGTATCTTTGCATAACAAAAAGAGAACAAATATGAAAAGACTTGTCATTTTCGACCTCGATGGTACTTTGCTCAACACCATAGCAGACCTTGCGGCCTCCACCAACCAGGCTCTCCGCCATTTCAACTACCCCGAGCACCCCACCGAAGCCTATCGTTTCTTTGTGGGCAACGGCATCAACAAACTCTTCGAACGCGCCTTGCCCGAGGGTGAACGCACCGAGCAGAATGTCCTTCGCATCCGTTCGCGTTTCATCCCCTATTACGACCGCCACGACACCGATTTCAGCACGCCCTATCCCGGTATTCCCGAAGTACTGGAAGCCCTGCAGAATCGAGGAATCAAACTGGCCGTAGCCTCCAACAAATACCAGTCGGCCACCGAAAGACTCATCACCCACTACTTCCCCACCCTCCGCTTCGAGGCAGTGTTGGGACAACGCGAAGGCATCCCCGTGAAGCCCGACCCCACCATTGTGAACGACATCTTGCAAGCAACAGGCATCGCCCGGGAAGAAGTGCTCTACGTAGGCGATTCGGGTGTTGACATGCAGACGGCGCTCCATGCCGGAGTCGATGCCGTGGGTGTAGCATGGGGCTTCCGTCCGCACACCGAGCTGGAGCCCTTCCATCCGCTGGCAATCATAGACAATGCGGAAGACCTACTCCGATTTGTTTGATTCACACTCAAGAAAAGAGGGGTTTCAGATTTCAGTAATTTCAGATTTCAGTTTGATTTTTCCGCAAATAAGATAGTTGAATCAAAATTATTATATATAATATATTATATATAATGAAATATATTTACATTGCTCCAATTTTAAGAATATGGACTTTCAACTAACTGAAATCTGAAATCTGAAACCTTTGAAACCCCCAAATATTTCTTCTTCTTGAAAAATAAATGTCGAAATACTTGACAAGCGAGTTTGCAGAATGGTATCTTCGCAACGTAACCCACAAGGGAAAGAAAGCAATGCTTTAGCGCGCATAAAGCATCGTTTTACAACCCGCAAAGCAATGCTTTTCCATTCACCAGAGATTGCATTGATTATCACTGATATTTTATTAGAACACCAAAGTCCACCCCTGTTCGCCTAATTATTCGTATCTTTGCAGGTGATTTTGAATGCACAGCTATGAAGATGTATACGAACAAGGATATATGGAATGTGAGCTACCCGATATTGTTGGGATTGTTGGCTCAAAACATCATTAACGTGACCGACACAGCCTTTCTGGGAAGAGTGGGCGAAGTGGAACTGGGAGCTTCTGCCATGGGCGGACTTCTGTACATTTGCGTCTTCACCGTCGCCTTCGGATTCAGCACCGGCTCGCAAATCATGATTGCCAGGCGCAACGGTGAGGGGCGGTTCAAGGACATCGGTGGCATCATGATGCAAGGGTGTATGTTCCTGTGGGTGATGGCTGCCGTCCTGTTCGGTTTGTGTCAATGGGCAATGGGCGACATCGTCAGGGTGCTGATTTCATCGGATGCCATCTACGACGCTACTTGTGATTTTCTGCATTGGCGGGTGTACGGGTTCTTCTTTACTTTTATCAATGTAATGTTTCGCGCATTATACATAGGTATCACGCACACGAAGATATTGACTTGGAATGCGATTGTCATGGCGGTGGTGAACGTTGCATTGGATTATGCCATGATTTTCGGACACTGGGGATTCCCCGAGATGGGGTTGAAGGGAGCCGCGATTGCTTCTGTCATCGCTGAAACCGCCTCGTTTCTGTTTTGCCTCGGTTATACGCTGATACGCATCGACTTGAAGAAGTATGGATTGAACCACCTTCCCTACTTCAACCCGTCGCTGCTGAGCCGGATTCTCGGCATTTCGTGCTTCACCATGATACAATATTTCATCTCCATGGCTACGTGGTTCGTGTTCTTCATGGCCGTAGAAAGGTTGGGACAACGGGAGCTGGCCGTCGCCAACATCATCCGAAGCATCTATGTAGTGCTGCTCATACCGGTACAGGCGCTTTCGACATCGGCCAATTCATTGGTGAGCAACCTGATAGGTTCGGGAGGTATCGACAATGTGATGAAGCTGATGAACCGCATCGCAGGGTTTTCCTTCCTCATTGCCATCGGATGCGTATGTGTCATGGCAATCTTTCCGGAGGCTTTCCTCGCCATCTACACCAACGACGGAGCCTTGATAAGCGAATCGGTGCCATCGGTTTACATGATTGGGGTGGCCATACTGGTAGCTTCACTCTCCAACATTTATTTCAACGGGATATCAGGTACCGGCAACACCCGCGCAGCCCTCTTTCTGGAGACAGGCACCCTGGTGGTTTATGCCATTTACATTTTCGTGATAGGTATGTGGATGAAGGCCCCCGTCTACGTTTGCTTCAGCACCGAAGTATTGTACTATGGCCTGATGTTCCTCCTCAGCGTAATTTATTTGAAAAAAGCAAAATGGCAGAACAAAAAGATATAATATACGTATTTTTTTGTACTTTTGCGGTTTGAAAGAAAAAGGAATAATAGATAAGGAAATATGTTCGATAATTTAAGTGAAAGACTCGAACGGTCTTTCAAGATTCTGAAGGGTGAAGGAAAAATCACCGAAATCAATGTCGCAGAGACACTGAAGGATGTCCGCAGAGCCTTGCTCGATGCCGACGTCAACTACAAAGTAGCCAAGAATTTCACCGACACCGTCAAGGAAAAGGCATTGGGTCAAAACGTATTGACCGCCGTGAAGCCCAGCCAGTTGATGGTAAAGATAGTACATGACGAGCTGACCCAGTTGATGGGAGGCGAAACCGTCGAACTGAAATTGGAAGGACGTCCGGCCATCATCCTGATGTCGGGTTTGCAAGGTTCGGGTAAGACCACCTTCACCGGTAAATTGGCCCGCCTGCTCAAAACCAAGAAAAACCGCAAGCCGTTGCTGGTAGCTTGTGACATCTATCGTCCGGCCGCTATCGAACAGCTGAAGGTGTTGGGTGAACAAATCGGAGTACCCGTATATAGCGAACTGGAAAGCAAGGACGCCGTACAGATTGCATTGAACGCCATCAAGGAAGCGAAGGCAAACAGCTGTGACACCGTTATCGTCGATACCGCCGGACGTCTGGCCATCGACGAACAGATGATGGCGGAAATTGAAGCCATCAAGAAGGCCATCCAACCGGATGAAACCCTGTTCGTAGTCGACTCGATGACCGGTCAGGACGCAGTAAACACCGCACGCGAGTTCAACGAACGCCTCGACTTCGACGGCGTGGTATTGACCAAGCTCGATGGTGACACCCGTGGGGGTGCTGCCCTCTCCATCCGTACCGTTGTCAACAAACCCATCAAGTTTGTCGGTACCGGCGAAAAGCTGGAAGCCATCGACCAGTTCCACCCTTCCCGTATGGCCGACCGTATCCTCGGCATGGGGGACATCGTATCGTTGGTAGAACGTGCTCAGGAACAATACGACGAAGAAGAAGCCAAACGTCTTCAGAAGAAGATTCAGAAGAACCAGTTCGACTTCAACGACTTCCTGTCACAAATACACCAAATCAAGAAAATGGGTAACTTGAAGGACTTGGCGGCCATGATTCCAGGGGTGAGCAAGGCCATCAAGGACGTGGACATCGACGACAATGCCTTCAAGAGCATCGAAGCCATCATCTACTCCATGACTCCCGAAGAACGTACACGCCCTGAAATCCTGAACGGAAGCCGTCGCCAACGCATCGCCAAGGGTAGCGGTACCAACATCCAGGAGGTTAACCGCCTGCTCAAGCAATTCGAACAGACACGCAAGATGATGAAGATGGTGACCGGCAGCAAAATGGGCAAAATGATGATGCCAAAACTGAAACGATAACTCATTCATATTTTTATATAATAGTAGACATGCAACTGATTGACGGAAAAGCAATATCAGAACAAGTAAAGCAGGAAATCGCTGCTGAAGTAGCAGAAATCGTAGCGAACGGAGGCAAGAGACCTCACTTAGCAGCTATCCTCGTAGGACACGATGGAGGTAGTGAAACTTATGTAGCAGCCAAAGTGAAGGCATGCGAAGTATGCGGATTCAAGTCAACTCTGATCCGCTACGAAGCCGATGTAACCGAAGAAGAACTTCTGGCCAAGGTGAAGGAACTGAATGAAGACACCGACGTGGACGGATTCATCGTACAGCTCCCCTTGCCCAAGCACATATCTGAACAGAAAGTCATCGAAACCATCGACTACCGAAAGGATGTGGACGGTTTCCACCCCATCAATGTAGGTCGTATGAGCATCGGTTTGCCTTGTTATGTATCGGCTACTCCGAACGGCATCCTCGAATTGCTGAAGCGCTACAACATCGAGACACAAGGCAAGAAATGCGTAGTGTTGGGACGTAGCAACATCGTAGGAAAGCCGATGGCAAGCCTGATGATGCAGAAGGCCTATCCGGGCGATGCAACCGTGACCGTATGTCATAGCCGCAGCAAGGACTTGTTAAAGGAATGCCAAGAAGCCGACATCATCATCGCTGCATTGGGCCAACCCAATTTCGTCAAGGAAGAAATGGTGAAAGAAGGCGCTGTCATCATCGACGTTGGCACTACCCGTGTGCCAGACAGCACCAAGAAGTCCGGTTTCAAGCTTACCGGCGATGTCAAATTCGACGAAGTGGCTCCCAAGTGTTCATTCATTACCCCCGTACCCGGTGGTGTAGGTCCGATGACCATCGTATCGCTGATGAAGAACACCCTCTTGGCTGGTAAGAAAGCCATCTATCAATGAGAATCCTATTTTTAGCAATCATACTATGGCACAGCGTAATTCTCTCCGCCCAGGAGAAAATTACGCTGCTGTTCGTAGGAGACTTGATGCAGCACGACGCTCAAATCAAGGCTACACGCACACCCCAAGGCTATGACTATTCGGATTGTTTCAAGCACCTGAAAGAAGCAATCAGCCAAGCAGACTTAGCCATTGGCAATCTGGAAGTTACTTTGGCAGGAAAGCCCTATCGGGGATACCCTTCCTTCAGTGCACCCGACGAATATCTGCAAGCCATCAAAGAAGCGGGGTTTGACATACTCCTCACCGCCAACAATCATTGTCTGGACAGGAGAAAAAAAGGATTGGAGCGCACCATCCTATTGCTGGATTCATTAGGCATCTCTCATGCCGGCACTTATCGCACCCCTGAAGAACGCGCCGAGCACTATCCCCTACTGGTCGAAGTCAAAGGCCTGCGGATAGCCTTCTTGAACTGCACCTACGACACCAACGGGTTAGAGCCATCAGCGCCCAATGTCGTCAACTACATTCATAAGGAAGAAATCCGTCAGGACATCTTGAAGGCTCGTCGGATGCGCCCCGATATCATTATCGCCTGTATGCATTGGGGATTGGAGTATCATTTGCGCCCCAACAAAGCCGAGCGGGAATTGGCCGACTGGCTCCTCGCACAAGGAGTCGACCACATCATAGGGTCACACCCTCATGTTCCCCAACCCATCGAAGTGAAGAAGAGCGCCCATAGCCACCACAAGCATGCCGTTGTCTATTCGCTCGGCAACTTCATTTCAAACATGTCAAAGCTTCATACGGACGGGGGAGTCATGGTCAAGCTCGAATTCAAGAAATTTCCCCATCACTCCTACCTGAACGATTGCAACTATTCCCTGGTATGGACATCACGTCCGCAGTTAAGCGGAAAAAAGAATTTTGAAATCTATCCGGCTTCCTTCATCAGCCAACCGATTAGCAATGAAGAATTTATTCCAATGAACACTTACCTGAAAGACATCCGGCAACTGTACGAAAGATACAACATAGGTGTTTCAGAATATATTTTTGAATAAAAAAAAAGACAAAACGTTTGGATATAACAGAAAAAGTCGTACCTTTGCAACGCTTTTGAGAAATCAAGGGTTAAATGGTGACTATAGTTCAGTCGGTTAGAGCGTCAGATTGTGGTTCTGAATGTCGTGGGTTCGAATCCCACTAGTCACCCCAGAGAAAACCTAAATTGCAAAATTTAGGTTTTTTTATGCTGTTTTCAAAAATTCCCAATGAAAGAAAAGACAATTACCTTAATCATCCTACACATAGCTGTATTTCTCGCCGGTTGGACGGGCATATTCGGAAGGCTTATCTCACTGGGAGGCCTCCCGTTGGTGTGGTGCCGGATGATTACGAGCGTCATTGTTTTGTTTCTCATCCTTGCCTGTACAAAAAGACTTCACAAGACTTCGTTAGGAGGGATATTGAAAATATGCGGATGTGGGGTGTTGCTAGCCTTGCACTGGGTAGCATTTTTCGCCAGTATTCAAGTATCGAACGTATCTATAGGCGTAGCTTGCGTGGCGACCTCCTGCTTCTTCACCACCCTATTCGACCCGCTCATCAATGGCAACCGCTTTCGATACAAGGACATTCTGCTAAGTTTCATAGCCATTGCAGGCATCTTGTTCATCTTCAGCATAGACATCAGATACAGACTGGGGATAGCGCTGGGATTGTTGTGTGCTGCATTGTATTCCATCTTCTCCATATTGAACATCAATGTCGCCAAGGAAACCCAAGAGGACAGCGCAACCATGCTCATGTACGAATTGTTAGGTGGAGCGCTCTTTCTGACCTTGTCCCTACCGGTATTCAAATTGATATACCCCGCCTCACCCATCATTCCCACCGGAGATGATATCCTTTCATTATTATTGTTAGGGTCATTGTTCACCGTGGTCCCTTTCCTTTTTCAGCTACAGGCTTTGCGCAAGTTAAATGCCTTCACGGTCAACATTGCATACAATCTGGAGCCTGTCTATAGCATTGCATTAGCGGCCGTGTTGTTTGGCGAGTTGCAGGAAGTCGGATTCTCCTTTTGGGTGGGCATTTCTTTTATAGTGCTTTCCGTTGCTTTGCAAACTTATTCGGTCATTCATTCGCCTTCAGAAAGCAAATGACATTGCTTCAAACGTTCCCTGTTCTTTCTATCATCCTATCACACAAGCTCCTTCACCCGGGCCGCGAGCTACAGGAAACATATATTTATATCCCATTCAAACAAGGTTACAACCTCAAAAGACGATTCAAACTCTGCGCGTACAGACTTAAAGACCATAGAAATGTTTCAAAAACAGATGAAACTATAATTTCCTTAAAAACACACTTTTTTATACAATATCATACACTTGCAATCAAAATTATTAGTAACTTTGCATATCTCTTTACAAAAGAACATGTATAAACACTATAATTAAGAAATTATGATGACAATTGACCAATTTAACTTTGCCGGAAA
>JAFVTL010000095.1 GCA_017503235.1 Bacteroidaceae bacterium
ACGATAGATTTATTTCCTTGTTTGACAGGGAAGTAATCTTGGATGAGTGCAACCAAATAGTCAATATCATCCCCTGATTGAGTCCTCGATTCCATAAAACAATGATTAAAAGTACTACCATTCATTATCTCATCGTGTAGTCTTTTCGCAATACCATCATCCAAATTATTTTGTACTTTCAATCTAAAAAACAAACCCCAACGTCTCATTTTCTTTTCAAGCAAATGTGCTCTCAACTTCAATCTATTTTCTCTATGTCTTTTAGGACCATTTCTGCGCGGTTCCCAAAACAAATGACTTAAAGAGTAAGTATTCTTACCAATGTCAGTTCTATTTCTACAATTCGTATCATGGAGTTTCTGCTTTATTTTGAAGTATTGTTCCTTGTATGGATTCATATATTTGTGCTGTTCTACCAATGTAAATCCTTCACTTTCCTCTTCAGGTGAGAATCCATAAAAAGTTATTTCCCATAAAATAGTGGCAGCTATTTCTTGTATGGTTGCATCAGTATTTTCATTTACTTCAACTATTCTTGACAAAATACAATCCCATTCTTCCCTAACTTTAAAGGAGACAGACAAAAAAGGTTTTTCATCAAAATCATCAATGACTCTTTCTATTTCGATAGGAATATTCATTCCTTCTTTGGCCTCCATCATACGTAGCACATCGAATGCTTCCTTAAAACAATAAAGATTTTCAAATACCTGTGATTCTATATCAATCAGATATTTTACCATGTCTTCAAATCGTACACTTTTAAAAATTTCCTGCAATGTCATATTTCCAATTTTATTGCAAAGTAAAAAGAAACCTCTGCCGGATTGGGGCAGAGGTTTTAAGGAAATCTTATTTTATCGATTTTTTTTCGTTTAGCATAGAAATGGCCCTATTTGCTTGTTCTTCCGTTATTCCTTCGTATGGATTGGTTAAAATGAAGTGTGGCAATTGGGAGTCAAGGATTACATATTCGTCATCTATAATTACATACCGTATATCTTGTTTTGCGTACTTAGATAGCCATGAGGCTATTTCTACTCCTTTATTTTTGCCGAGCAATGACGGAGTAATATCAATTATCGTTCCCGGCAAGTTCCGAACTTTCCATAATTCCTTCATTGCATCTAATCCAAGATATTTCCAAGATGATTCAACTACGATGTCAGCATCTGTAGCATCAATGATTCTCTTAAGTTGCTTTACTGCTTTAGGGTCGAAAAATGCTCCATATTCATCTTGCCAAGGCTTACCCTGATATTGAAGCAAACCTTGGTAATGCTCTGTGTTCAATACACCATCGAAGTCCAGGAAGATGATTTTATTCATTCACCTCACATAAGTTCTTTTAGTAATTTGGTAATAGTATTAATATGTGCTCCTTCATTTTTTCCTTGAGGATGCTCGCTACCAATATAGTACCTATTACCAATTCTATAAACAGTTGCTTTATAATCTCCCCATGTTTCTTCCCGTTCTACAACAGGTTCGGTGTCGTTATTTAATCCGCATAAAAAATCGTAATACCATCCTTTACCACTAAGACAAACAATGAATTTGGGATCAAATGTCTCTATTTCTGTCTTAAAAATATCAATACATATTTTCAATTGTTTTTTGCATAAAGAATTAGACGGATTACCTCCTCCTGTAGGAGATAATTTATATAAGTTACTCCATACAGCATGCTTATACCATTCATTCCCTGCGCATATTGTATTTTGTATAATAGCTTTTACGACGCGCCAAAATGCAGATACTTTGTAGTATTGCTTATCCTCTACCCATTTCATTTGATCTGCTCTAGCAAAAGCTTGGTTAGTTGAACCATCTTCAAACATTCCGCTTGTATTTCGGTCACCTTGTGTAACCCAATCATTAACAGCCCTACCAACAAACATTACACCTCCTTGTTTGTATTCTTCGCCCCATTGAGCGCAAAATGTTTCATACTCTGATTCTCGGTCAATCTTTGCTAATTCTTCATACAAAGAAAAGATCCTTTCTTTTAAGTTTCTCATAAATGTTCTTTTTTAGTAATAATCGATTATATGTTTTCTTGTAATGATTTAACTCCATCTTAGTAAAATTATACTCTTCCTTCTCAGAGTCAATTTTCAAATTTTCAAAGAGAATATAATACGTCTGGGGTCGTTCACCAATTCCATCTTGTCATTCATAAGTGTTGCATTTGAATAAAAAGTGGAGCCTATCTTTTTTATGCCATAACCTTCATGTGCATGCCCAAACAGATGATATTTAGGCTTAATTTTCTGAACTCGGTTGCGAATCTTGATGTTACCCCAGTGTACCCCTGATGACTTGTCCAGAATCATTATCGGTGGCTCGTGAGTAATCAGGAAATCTATTCCTCCTGGAATCAGCATCTCATTGTGACTGTATCCCAATCCAAAGAATGTTGTTCCTCCTATTGAAACACTACTGTCTTGTAGAAAATGCATATTCTTCGGAAGGTCATCAATCCTTTCGGCATCAAGAAGGCACGTATCATGATTGCCTGTCACAAATATTTTATGGGCATTTGGCAAGCTAATGAACCAGTTTAGGAAATCTAATACTTCCTGCTCAGTTCCGTTGTTCGTTATATCTCCGCTGTGAATCAGAATATCTGCTTTAGATATTAACGGACTAGTAATCTTGTGATGCAAGTTATGCGTATCAGATATATGGAGTATTGTCATTTCTATACTGTTTTTTTTAATATTTATTGGTTTACAATATCTCTCTCGCAATCCAAGCACAAGCCTCTGCATCGGCAAGGGCATGATGATGATTCTCCAATCTATAACCACATAACATAGAAATAGTATGTAGCTGATGATTTTCGGCATTAGGAAATGCTCTTCGTGCCGCTTGGCATGTACAATGAAACTCATAGTCAGGATAATCCATCTGATAGCAACGAAATACGGCTTTCAAACAACTCTCGTCAAACGCTTTGTTGTGGGCTACAAGTGGAAGACCGTCTATCAATGGTTCGATTTGTTTCCATACTTCAGGGAAGACAGGTGCAGATTCCGTGTCATGTCGGGTAATGCCATGCACTTGTGTACACCAATAGTTGTAATAATTAGGTTCGGGCTGAATGAGAGAGTAGAACGAATCTACTATTTCGCCATCCCTAACAATCACCACCCCTACACTACATACACTGGTGCGTTCGTTGTTGGCTGTTTCAAAATCTATTGCAGCAAAATTTTCCATTATTTTCATTTATATTTATTCCACATTCTCTCCACCTTTTGGGCAACTTCTTTACGAAGCCACAAAGGCTCGAGTACTTCCACATCTTCTCCATGCAATAAAATTTCTTGAATGAAATCGTATGCCGGACGAATTTTTAATTCAAAGATACTATATTCTCCTGTTTGTTGAATCTCTTGTTGGCTATGATGCAATGGCAATGAACGTAAGTAATTTGCTTGACCTGCAGATAGCTTCAATTTTACAGTTTCTATATCAAGATCATCGTCAAGAATGACACCATAACAATCTTTAAAATAATCTACTGGACTAAACGACTGAGGCATTTTGAATTTTTCATCGGCAACAACCTGCATGTCGAGGATGCGGTCGAATGCGTAAATCCGAATACTGTCATTATATGGATTATGTGCCATCATGTACCATCGTTGTTTGAATAGCTTTATGCAATACGGTTCAACTTTAATGGTATAGCTTTCATCTTGATTAAAGATATGATAAGTCATACTTATGCATTGCATATTTTTGATAGCCTCTATAACGATAGGAAGAAATTCTTGTCCGGATGGAATATCTTCGAGCAATATTCTATCTTTCATTTGCTGATTTCCTAACAACAGATTACTAACCGATATTGTATTTAATAACCAATTACGGATGCTGCCATTCTTTAAATCGTCTATATTCTCTATATAATAATGGTAGCCACCCTTGCGTTCGCATTCAATGATTAATCCAAACATTTCTTCTACAGCAATACGCCATTTATGAAATGTCCTTAAGGGAAGTTCTACACCTTCACTTATTTCACTACGAATCCATTTTTCATTAATCTCCTCATAGGTAATCCTTGTAGCTTTGTAGATGGTTTCTACCAGCCATACATATTTGTTGATTAAATTGGAGGCCATATCATTTCTTTGTTAATGTTTTGTTATCGACAAATTTATATAAAAGATATGAAATATGGAGGCATAAGTGGAAAAATAATGATTTTGAGATTATGTAATAAAGGAATTGAGGTGTAAGAAATACGTGTGCTTGATAGGAGATTTGGATACTTATATGGTCAGAACCCAACAAGTTCGCAAAATATGAATCAGATGAATCAGGATGAGCTAACTTGCTGATTCATAATATCAAACCCTGACACTTTTGGCTGATTTTTTGGTTTTGAAAGAATCAGCCTTCCAACAGACGATGTAGCTTCTCCCAAAGGTCATAAAACAATGAGTTATTCACAATAAACCAATGCTTTAGGATGTGTAAACCAATGCTTTACAGTGTAAAAACCGACACTTTTCCTGACTTTTTTAAAACCTAAAAATCAGCCAAAAGTGTCAGGGCTCTGCTCTGTAAATCAACATATTAAGCTATCCTGACACTTTTGACAGATGTTTTTGATACCTATTTTGGTCAAAAACAAATCCGCATATATATATATAAATATAGGTGGAAAGGCGGGTTTTTCGGATAAACCTTTTTATCTTTGTAGGTCTTAATGGAAACGATATGATTTCCCGATGCTATCTTGAAATAACGAATGTGTGCAATCTGGATTGCCTGTTCTGTCCGAAAACGGACAGGGCAAAGCGGCTGATGTCTCCCGAAGAATTTGATGCGTTGACCGACAAACTGAAGGATGAGGTCCGTTTCCTTTATTTTCATTTGATGGGCGAGCCGTTTCTCCATCCGCAATTGGCGCAGTTTGTCCGTAGTGCCCGCCACAAGGGATTCGTGCCGGTTCTTACTACGAACGGAACCTTGCTTCCCCAGTCGGAAGAGGTGATAGATGCGGCTCCACACAAAATACAGATTTCGTTACATTCGCAGGAAGGGAATGGCAAGGAGAATCCCGAAGCCTACATTGCCGGAGTGATGGAGTTTGCACAGAAAGCCGCTGCGCAGGGTGTGATTGTGGTGCTGCGCTTATGGAATCAGGGAGGGTATGAAAGCAACAACCAGGTGTTGTTGGACGAAATTGCCCGTTACCAGCCGAGGCCTTGGACGGAACGCTATGATGGATGGAAACTGGCGGAAAATCTCTATGTGGAGTACGACCGCATGTTCGAATGGCCGGATGAAGCTCATGATGAATGGGACGGGGAAGATGTCTTCTGTTATGCCCTTCGCAATCAGGTGGGTGTGCTGGTGGACGGTAGTGTGGTTCCCTGTTGTCTGGATCATGACGGAAGCATCGTGTTGGGTAATTTATTCGAGCAACCGTTGGCTGAGATTCTAGCTTCCCCACGGGCGAAGGCTTTGTACGATGGCTTTACCGCCCATAAGGCGGTTGAACCTTTGTGCCGGCGATGCGGATATGCCGTCGAGACCAAACAATATCGGAAGAAGGACGTTTAAACCTGACCGGATGAAAAGAGCTGGAAGGTTGATTACGAAGGAAATAACTATTAAATAGGTGATAATGGAGGGAATTTAGCCCTTGAAACTCAAGAAAAATGGTGATAAATTGATTTTTTTTGAAAAAAAAAGCTAAAAATACTTGTTTTACATAAAAAATCCGTATATTAGCCCCCAATTACAGAGGGGATGTATTTGTTTCCTCTTGTATGAAGTTTTGAATAAATGACTTTTATATAACTTATTTTAAAAATTAAACATTATGAACGAACTGATTGCTAAAGTAAAGGAACTGAGCGATGCATTGTTGGTTGATGCCAATGCTCAAGTTGAGAAGGGTAACAAAGCTGCTGGTACACGTGCTCGTAAGGCATCTTTGGAATTGGAAAAATTGTTGAAAGAATTCAGAAAGGTTTCTTTGGAAGCTTCTAAGAAATAAGTTCCTGAACTATTCAAAAAGATTTCAAAAGCCGTCCGTACAATGGATGGCTTTCTTTTTCTTATTAACTTGGAATAAGTGTATTTGTTGTTGCGTTTCATAGGGGTATTGGGATGCTTCCTGCTTTTCTTTGCTTGTGGAGGAGGGGGCAGGAGTGTGGATTGTCTGATGGCGGATTCGTTGAACCGCCAAGCCTATGATATGCGCTATAAGAACCTGGAACTGTCCGAGCAATTGGCTGAAGAGGCATTGGCCTTGTCGGGCGCTTCCCATTCGTCGAAGGCCGAAGCGTTGAATAACTTGGGATTCTGTGCCTTCATCCGGATGGATTTTGAACGGGCGGACAGTTTGTTCAGGCAAGTGTACGACGAGACAGGCAATGAATTGGAATGTCTGGTGGCGGATGTGGGGATGATGAAAATCTGCCAGCGTACCTCCATGAATGAAGAGTTCTATGATTACCGCAACCGGGCCTTGAAACGGATGAAACTGATTGATGAAGATGGAGAGGTTTTGGAGGATTCCCGTTTGCGCTATCGGTATAACTATGCTTGCTCCGAATTCTACATCACATCGGCGGTCTATTATTACTATCTCCAGCAGGAGACACAATCCATGGAGGCCATCAATGCCATTTCGGTCGAAACATTGAAAAACGACACGTCGCAATGGCTGTATTATGACTACATGCGAGGCTCGGGTGGAATGTATGAGGCTCCGACATGGGAAGATGTGCTGGTCGGCGAGTTCGACTATTTGCTGGAGTGTCTCACTATCAGCCACAAGCAGGACTATGTGTACTTTGAAGCGAATGCATCGCAAGCTATGGCCGAGATGTTGAAGTCCGAAGAGAACTATCGTACATTGTTGGAACGTCGGCCGGGGATGATGCGTGTCATCAATCAGAAGGATTTGCCATGGGAGGAATTGGTCATGGCGTTTTCGTCCAATGCGCTGACTTTGTTCAAGCAGTATGGTGATTGGTACCAGATAGCGGGCAGTTACCGTACGATGGCTTCTTGTCTGAACGAACAGGGCAGGCACGAGGAGGCATTGGAGAATCTGACCGAAGCATTGTCCTATGTGAACCTCCATCATGAAAAATATTATCATTGCCACGACACGATAGACCGCTTGAAGCCGTTTGTCCCTATGGCGACAACCTCCACGGAGTTGGAGTGGATCAATAAGGATGGCATCCGGACCGTGCCCGAATGGATAGCACGTTTCAGAGAGCAGCTTAGTGTGACGTATGCGGCGCTGGGTATGAAGCCGGAGTCGGACTATAACCGGAACATCTATCTGGACTTGTTGGATTATACCCGCCAGGACAAGGAGCTTGAGAACCGTTATCTGACCTTGGAAAAGGAGTCGAAGCAGTTGAACGTATTGTTGTCTTTGGTGATTGTTTGCTTCGTGGCGGTTGTCGGGCTTTTGTGGCTTTTGAATTACTATTGGCGTAAACGAAATAATCTCTATATTGGCAAACTGAAGAATACGCTGGATGTTTGTCAGAAGATCATTGCTTCTGTACCTTCGGGTGCGGAGGATGTGTCGGATGTGACGGAGGGTGTACTGGATATTCTGAAACGGGAAATGCGGATGCTGGATAACCTGTCAGGAATGGAGATAGCGCTGGAGGGAGAAGAAAAGGAGATGCTTGAGGGCGCTTGTGCGGAATTTCCTTTGTATGGAAGCGGAGGCGAACGACTGGGCGTGTGGCGTGTGTATAGCGGCATTCGGATGAAGAAGGATGACCGTTCGTTGTTGAAGGTGATAGCTCCCTATATCGCATGGACACTTGAAAATGGAATGACATTGGTTTCTTTGGGCGGTGAGCGGAAGCGCCTCGATTCTGAACGGTATGTTCATGAACAACATCTGATTGAGAACAAACGCCAGAATCTGGTGAAGAAGGCGTGTCTGTTTCTCGTAGCCGGCATCACTCCTTTTATTGACCGGGTGGTGAATGAAGTGCATAAACTGGTGGCGAATGATTACTTGTCGGACCCGATTATCAAAAAAAGGAAATATCAGTATATCAGTGAATTGGCGGGTCGTATCAATGAATACAATGACATTTTGGCTTCGTGGATCAAGATGCGTCAAGGTTCGTTGAGCCTGACCATTGAGAACTTTGAACTGAATCCGTTGTTTGAAGTGTTGCAGAAGAGCCGCAAGAATTATGAACAGAAGGGATTGGCCTATTCGGTGGAGCCTACTACGGCGGTGGTGAAGGCGGACAAGGCATTGACATTGTTCATGATCAACACCTTGGCGGAGAATGCCCGTAAATATACCCCGACAGGAGGTGAGGTCCGCATCTATGCTTGTGAGTCGGATGATTATGTGGAAATATCCGTCACTGACAATGGTCCGGGCTTGTCGGAAGAGGATGTATGCCGGATTTTGGAAGAGAAGGTGTATGATTCGGGGAAGATAGGAATCAGTACGGCTGAAGATGCCGAGGAACTCCGTAAGAACAAGGGCTGGGGATTTGGTTTGATGAATTGTAAGGGGATTATCGAGAAATATCGCAAGACCAATGCCTTGTTTAAGGTTTGTTGCTTCGAGATAGAAAGTACGCTTGGCAAGGGCAGCCGTTTCTATTTCCGCCTTCCGAAAGGGGTGAATAGGATGTTGATGGCTATTGGAGTGTTGCTGACAATAGGGCTTGGTGCCTGTGGAGAAGCTGAAGAATCGGAAATGCAGGTTAATCCGACGGAAACGGAGCTGTTGATGGAAGATGTGCTGTTGGATGAGGCGGATCGTTGTGCGAATGAAGTGTATCATGCCAACTTGGCCGGTGACTATTCGAAGGCAATTGTCTATGCGGATAGTGCCCTGACGTTCTTGAATGAATTTTATCTGAAGTATTCCGACAAGAAAGCTCCGCTGTTGAAGATGGTGGATAAAGGGGAAGCTGCAGAAATGGAATGGTTTGCGCAAGGCTTTGATACGGATTACTATGTGTTGCTCGACGTACGCAACGAAGCGGCGGTGGCTCATCTGGCTTTGGGAAATCTGGAGGAATATCGGTATAACAACGGGGCGTATACGACCTTGTACAAGCAGATTAGTGAGGATACTTCGCTGGAACGTTATTGCGTGCAGATGCAGATGTCGGCCAGTCATAAGACGGTAGCCATCATCCTGTGCTTCCTGCTGTTGTTGTTCTTTGTGGTAGGGTACTATATGGTGTATTTCCGCCATTTGATAACCTATCGCTATAATTTGGAGCAGGTGCTTGAAGTGAATAGAAAGGTGTTTGCAGCTCCGATAGCTTCAGCGGAAGGAGAGTCGGAAGTGGCGGCGATGCTGGTGGAATGTTTGTCGGAAGGTATGAATGAATTGCTTCAAGTGGACGAAGTGGGGATTGCCGTTTATAAAGAGGAAACGGGCAGAATGAGCTATGCATTTTCGGGTGAAGAAAATCCGGAAATGAAGGATGCAATGGACACATGCTTTCAATCGGGTGAGATCAGTTGGGAGTCGGGAAGAATGTTGAAGGCGTTTCCATTGTTTGTGGATGCCGGTGCCGAAAGGACTTGCATGGGTGTTCTGGCGGTTAAGTGTGTTTCGGAGAATGAAGATGATTCCCGTTTGATGATGGAGCTGATTTCCAATTATATCGCGGTTGTAGTATACAATGCGGTGGAACTGGTTGCACAGAAGCAGCATGATATTGAATTGGCGCAGGATGAGACGCGGAGAATCTTGCGGGAAGAAGAGATTTTGTATGTACAGAATCAGGTGCTGGACAATTGCTTGTCCACCATCAAGCATGAAACGGTGTATTATCCGAATCAGATAAAACGAATCGCCGACAAACTGAATGAAGGAATTGATGGGGAATCAGAAGCTAAACAGGTGGAAACCATGTCGGAATTGGTCGGCTATTACAAGGAAGTGTTTACGCTGTTGGCAGCCTGTGCTTCTCGTCAGACGGGGAATGTAACCTTCCGTAGAACGCCCGTCTGCGTGAAGGATTTGGCGGATTATGTGCGTCGTTATTTCGTTCGTGCAACGAAACGTTGTACGCATCGCCTGGACTTGAAAGTGGAAGCGGGCGACTGGACGGTGATTGGGGATGAAATTTTGTTGAGATACATGCTGGAGAATTTGGTGGATGAGTCGGTGGCGTATGCGGAAGACGGTTCGATAGAATTGAATATATATAAGGAAGGTAGCTTTGTCCGATTTGATTTTGTGGACATGCGCCGGCAACTTTCCTCTCAGGAATTGGAACAATTGTTCAATCCTCATTTGGCAGAAGGTACGGGTTCGGAACCCCGTTCGTTGGTGGGCGTGGAATACTTGTTGTGCAAACAGATTATTCGTGAGCACGATGAGTTTGCCGGTCGGAGAGGGTGTCGGATGAATGCGGAAAACAGGAAGGAAGGGGGCTTTGTGGTATGGTTTACCATTCCTGCCCGTTAAGTGAAATTTAAAGAAACAGACATATGGACAAGAAATTTAAAGTTGTTATAGTAGAAGATGTCAAGCTGGAACTGAAAGGAACAGAAGAGATATTCAGACATGAAATACCTAATGCGGAAGTGATAGGTACGGCCATGTCGGAAAAGGAGTTCTGGGAATTGATGAAGACCGTGACGCCTGATATGGTCCTGCTTGATTTGGGCTTGGGCGGCTCGACTACCATCGGAGTGGATATTTGTACGACGCTTCGAAAGGAATATCCGAATGTGAAGGTGCTGATATTCACCGGCGAAATCTTGAACGAGAAATTGTGGGTGGATGTGTTGAACGCCGGTGCGGATGGAATTATATTGAAGACGGGTGAATTGCTTACGGCGGTGGATGTACAGGCGGTGATGGAAGGAAAAAAGCTTGTTTTCAATTATCCTATATTGGAGAAGATCGTGGAGCGCTTCAAGCAATCGGTCGCTATGGAGCAAAGACGTCAGGAGGCTGTCATTGATTATGACATTGATGAGTATGATGAACGCTTGTTGCGTCATCTTGCTTTGGGGTATACCAAAGATATGATTACCGGATTGAAAGGAATGCCTTTTGGGGTGAAGTCCATCGAAAAGCGTCAGAACGATTTGGTTAACCGGTTGTTCTCGGACGGAGAACGGGTGAATGTGAATGCTTGTCGTTTGGTGACACGGGCTATCGAGCTGCGTATCATCGATGTCGATAATCTGGAACCTGATGAAGAGTAGGCTGTATACATATCGCATTGCGACCTTGTTCTTTGCTATGACTCTGTTGATTGCGGTCGTTTCATGGGTAGCTAATGTGTATGAGTTGGGGGCGGTCCAAAACCTGTTGAGTGCAGAGGGTATCCGGTGGGGATTGTCACACATTGTTGAGGATTATGTTTATAATCCGGCATTAGGTGTTGCTCTTGTATTGCTGATGGGAGGTGGTCTCTTTGTCTATGGAGGAGCGTATGATGCCATCAAACGCATCTGTACAAAAGGGAAGTGGGTCTCTCGTAAAGAACGCCGTGCATTGATGGTGGCTTTGCTGGTTCTGGTTGTATACGTCTTGTTGGTGTTGCTGAATGTAATGATGCCTTGGACGATACTACGTAGCATAACGGGGACTTTTGAAGGCTCCCCCTTATTCAAAGGATGGTGCTATGTGGCTTCGTTAGGTGTCGGATTATCTGGCGCAGCCTATGGATGTGTTTCGGGGATATTGCGGAATGATGCTGATTGGGTGATGGCGATGTCGAAATTGATAGCGCTGAACTCAGACTATCTGGTCACTCTCTTCTTTGTCACTCAATTTTTTTCGACGCTGGAATATACCCGTATGGGTGAGTGGATGGAGATAGATACCCAGTCCTTATACATTCTTTATCAGGCGGTTTGCTATCTCTTATTGTTGCTTGTACTGGTTGTTCGAGGTAAAAATCTGAACGAGGCAAAATAGTAGAGAAAAAACTTTTTTTATAAAAACTTTCGAAAATATTTGGTGGTTTAAAATAAACTCCCGACCTTTGCAAAACGTTCGCTGAAAATGCTGAATGTCTTTGAAGAAGCGTTCTTTGAAAGATTTAGATATGAACAAGCAAGTAGTACAAGATTAGTGAACAGTGACTAATGACTAGTGACTGGAAAGCTAATGACAGAAACCGTCAATGTCTTATATAATATATATAGGTAACATAAATTGATAGATTTGGTTCTTGAGCAGATTAAAACAGTCACAGCAATGTGATAAGATGATATTTTTACAATGAAGAGTTTGATCCTGGCTCAGGATGAACGC
>JAFVTL010000096.1 GCA_017503235.1 Bacteroidaceae bacterium
CCAATAGCGTTGAGGATAAACACCGTAGCTAATGCCATGGACATATCCGTGTCCTTGGCTTTAATGATAGGTCCTACCGCAGCGATAGCACTTCCGCCACAAATGGCTGTGCCCGAACTAATAAGGTAGGATGTGTTGCGGTTGAGTTTCAATACTTTGCAGCCAATAAACATACCTATAAGCAAGGTACCTATGACCGATATAATCGTAAAGAGCATACCCTCCTTACCCGATGCGAGTGAGGCTTGAAGGTTCATTCCAAAGCCCAAACCAATGACGGAGTATTGGAGGAGTTTCTTGGATATGTTCTTATTGAATGTGGGGTAGGCTTGTCCGCAAAGCAGGGCGAAGACTAAGCCAATAAACAGTACCACAGGAGGTGTTACCCACGTCGAAAGGAAACGGAGTGCAGGGACATAATCGCAAAGCAGAAACAGCGTGATACTGGATAGCAGAGCGATATATATATGTCGGTTGTATTTGTGTAGCATGGGGGTGGTTTGTTTTTTTTATAAATAAAGAAAAATATTTTCTTGTAGCAACAATAGATATATTTGGGTCAATTTGCAACTGCGTATTTGTTCGCCTTTTCTAATAGGGACAACTTATTCTTTATCTTCAATTAGTTCTACAGCCTCTGTAATAGGAAGTTGAACATCAAGTGCTAATTTATCTTGTGCATTAGAAGAGGAAATTACTGATTGACCTATACGACTTTCTATATTACGACGAGTATCTCGTGCAACAGATCCTCCTTCTTTGGCAATTCGACGACTTTCTTCAAAGGTTTCTGGTTGACGACTACGTGAAATAGAAGTTGTGGTTACTTCAGCCAGCATGTTAAGTACCAATTCGACATTGGTCATATTGTCTCTCAGACTTTCCTTGGTCAACCCCTTTAAGTCCTTGTATTGTCGCACAGACATTCCACTCCATGCACGTGTCATTTCGTTGGTCAAAATAGCATATTCTGCTTCCTTTTCAATACCTCGTGCTTTCCACTCATCAGTCAACTCTTTACGCATTTCGATAGATATCATTCGCTGGTTAATCCACTGCTCTGAATAACCTTTAGCACGATAAAAATCTGCACCGCGTAAGATTGCTTTCTCTGGATCTGCAATTTCCTCTAATCGGTCATTACCGACTTGAGCCAACCACATCTTCAGCGGTTCTGCCTTGGGACTTGGAATGGATTGTATTAGGCGCAGAATATCTCGTGTTGATAATACATCCGTAAGGTATTTTTTTCCATCAGCAGCTTCTAATTTCAGTCCGTGACAATTTGTCACGACCTCACTTCCTTCTGCTTTAAGGCGTTGTTTTAGTTTGCGCCAATAGGCATTAGGGTCTTTGGCTTGTGAGCCTGACAAGGCGTTACATACATCTGCGACCGAGAAGAACCACTCCTCTTTTTCACTATCCCAAATAGTACGAATGGTTGTTCCTTCAAAGAGTTTTAATGATTGTTTTGGTGTCATAATGCGTTATTTTTAAAATCCGCTGCAATGGTAGTATGTCAAACTGCTATTTCTTGTCAGTATGTAAATAAAAATGAACTTTTTTGTTATTCCTCTATTTTTATTGTCAGCTGTTTTGGTGATTATCTGTTGCTTGGAGATTGGAGCCGAGCAAGAATCCGTAGGCATATACCTTTGGCTCGATTTTGGCAGCAAGCGTCTTAATTGCTTCTTTGATATTTCCCCATAAACGCATATATTCCTCGTCTTCGCTGTCAGTATTCATACGCCCTTTGGAATCTACGCCTTGGAAGTGTCGGCGGATGTCGTAATAAGAAGCGTTAGGTTGTGCGTCCGCTTGCGCATGGTAGTATGTGAATAATGCTTGACCCGCATCCATTACCGCTTGCGCTTCTGTGGAGAAATAATCTGACCAAACAGTAGCGGTAGTTGCTTGGTTTGAGAAGAGAGCGGTTTGAGTGTTTTGCGTTTGTATTTTTCCTGCAATGAAGTCTGACATAAAGTGCGATTCAAAGAGGGATTGTGCACCTACTTGCTTTTCGGTGAATGGAATCCAATGATTCGTGCCGTACTGCGATTGTATATTATTATTAAATAATGTGTATGCAAGGCAATCCGCCTGAAACTCTTTGTCCGCTTTCCAACCATCGTTTGGATATAAGAACTGGTCACGGTCATTTAACCAAGTGGCTTCAATACAATGGCGAACAGCATTGTACATACTACATTCTATTATGTTCCCATCAGTAATCCACACACCTCTTGGATTCGCCATTTGTTCTTTTTTATTGAGAATATATACAATGTTGTTATGCTGAAAATCATTTCCATTCGTACCACATAAGAAACCTATTTTATTATGCCCATTGTCTTTATATAGTCCTATAAATTTACTTATGTAGTTGTCATTTAGGGAAATTGTCTTTTTGCCTAAACTTTCCCCTTTCTTGTTATACACATCGGCTTCAATTTTAATAAAAGGTTGCACATTTTTGGTGTCCCAAATAAAGAAACCGATAGGGAATTGCCCTTTTACATTGTCAAAAGTTTCTGCAGGCACTACAAATAGGCGTTTCAACTCTGGTTTGAAGAAATCCCTAAATTTTGCGAATGCCGACCCTTGCAGAATTTTCAAAGTTGAAAATTCTGCAAGGGTACAAGAAGGGATTTCAGCATATATTCTTGCGAAGAATTGCATATATAATTCTCTTCCTGCAGTGCCTAATATATCTGCGTACTTATCGTGTACTGTTGAGATGTTTACCCCCTTTTTACCTTTACCAATGGTAGTTGATACTTCCGCGTATGGTGGGTTAATGAAGATTATAAGTTTTTGTCGTAGTTCTTCAGATTTTAGTATTCGCCGTAGATCCTCTGGAACTTTGTATGGGTCTTGCAAGTCATCGTTGAGGAAGTCAAACTGGAAGACATGCTTGGGTAATAGCCAGTCTTGTTCCTTCATCCATCGCACATCGGCATCATCCAGCGTAGAAGCGAAGATTCGTTCTTTTTCGGTCAATCCATACAAGAGATTTCCCGTCCCCGCGCAGCAGTCCCAAACAAAGTACTCCTCTTGCCAGTTCTCTCCCAGCGTTTGTTCGATATACTCTTGTGCGAGTTCGACCCATTGGTGCGGTGTGAAGAATGCTCCTTTTCGTTCTCTGCGGTCAGGTTCCATGAGCAAGTCGCGTCGGTATGACATACTCTCTCGTTCGCGCTTAGATGGCGGTCTGTTATATCGATTCCAGAAAGCGATGTGTGCCTTTTGGTTGTCTATGAAAGGTACATTGGTGAATGTATCCATGACCGATTCTCCAACTTTGACCTTTAGGTTCATCATGTAGAAGTCGGTTCGTAGTAGGACTTTGAGGGAGTCTCCGAGTGACCAGTTGTTTTTGGATAGTGCGTCAGCGAGGAAGAAGTCGGCAGGTAATATGTTTTCTTTTGCGAGGTCAGCCCAGTTGATTTTGATTGTAGGTTTGACTTGTTCGAGCCATCTATTGAAGATAGCGGTCATACGGTGTAGTGTGATATTAATTTTGTTTGTACCCGTGTTGGCTATTACAAAGTTATGCTTGATGAAGTTTCGAAGTTCTTTCTCGTCTTTGTTGAAGTCGAAAGTGATAGCATTATTAAGCAACGATAGTGCTTGTTGTTTGACCTTTCGGAATGCGTCAGTTGAGTGGTCTGACGGTGTAACAGACTTCCAGTCTATGGTGTTTTCGAGGTGCTGGTCAAGTAGTAGTTGTTTTTGTAGTTGTATGTCGTATGGCAGGAAAGCAATTTTTTCGGCATCAAAAGCTGCGAGGAATATAGGTGGCAGGCAAGCGTTGAAAGTCTGCGCCTTGATGATGGTGATGATGAGTTGTATAAGCGAGTTGCTGATGTCGTGTTTGTTTCCCGCTTTGGCTTCCGCCCAAAGGAAGAAATCCACCTCGAAGAGGTCGAGTTGGTCTTTCATGGTTGGCGCAGCGACTGAGAAGTCGATGTTACCGATAATTTGTGTGGTGTCGAAATTTGGGAAGAAGTCAGCCGCGACTTTGAGCTTGAGTTCTTCCTCACGGATGTTGAGCGGGTACTTTGACATGTTGGTTATGATTTGTTCATTTGCGGTGCAAAGATAGTGAATTATTTTGGATTGGGCAAGAAAAAATCGCTTTTTAGGGCGATTTTTCTAGTGTAGGCGTAGAGCGTATGGTGTAATGGCAGGAGAATTTTGCGGGCAGAACCGTAATGTGTATTACAAAATGAGGAAACCTTTTCAGGAATGTAGTCAATGGTTTTAGGATATGAGTCAACCTTTTTAGGAAAGCAATCTTAAGAAACAGCACTTTTTGTAGGCAAGGAGTTGTTTCGCTCCTCGCTCGGTCGTCGGTCGGAGTTCTCTCGGTGGAATGAGGCAAGGTATAAGAGAGAGGAAAAAGACGACAATCTTAAGAAATGTACACAAATTGATTATCCTACTCACAGCAAACTGCTCGAGAAATCTAAACAATCTAAACTATTTCGTCTGCCACTTCGCGGATGATGTCACGGAGGCGGGCAGGGGTGAGGCGGTCAAAACTCTCGCGGTTGGCGACAATGCCAATACCTGCCATCTCAACCGTAGCAGGAGAGAACAATATACGCTCTTCCTCTGGAGCAAAGAAACACATTGGACGGGATTCGCGGCGGAAGAAAATGACGGTGTTATAAGATCGCTCTGCGGGCTGTAGATCGCTTCGCTGTAGATCGCCCTGCGGGCTGTAGATCGGCGTTCCGCCTGTAGATTGCGCAGGTTCATACCACGAAACGATATTCCAACGGGGTTCGTATTCTTCGGCATGGGAGGCTCCAATGGTCAGAGAACCCGTTTGGCTGGCTTCCTCGGGGATAGTGCCTAAAGATAGGATTTTCTTAACGGCTGATAAATGGGTTAGCAGATCAGTTTCTTGCACCAAGATAGCATTGGCATAGTTGGTAGAGAAATGGTCTTCTATGGGGAGGCTGTGGCGAGGCACAGCTTGGAAATGCATATGGTCGGGGGCACTGGCACCGCACATAGGACCATTGTAGAAAATAGTCATCTCGGGCAACTCCTTTGCCAAGTGCAACATGGCTTCGAGGTGAGGCAGCAGTTCTTGGCGTTCGTGTACGGAGGAAGAAACGGTGAAGTGCGGGGAGAAAATAGGGAAAGGGTTTACGCGTATATAATAGGTGTGCCCTGTAGGGGATTCCCAATTATGGGTGAGTTGGTTTTCCTCTACGCCATCGGGGCAGAGGAAGCATGCGCGCTGTTGCAGGGCTTCGGGGCTGACGTCAGCCATC
>JAFVTL010000097.1 GCA_017503235.1 Bacteroidaceae bacterium
CCTTCGCCTTTTCACCCTGCTGATAGACAGACTGACTGAAGCCGGTTATCAGCATTATGAAATTTCCAACTTCTGCATGCCGGGGCTCCACTCACGTCATAACTCCAGCTATTGGACAAGTAAAAACTATTTAGGTTGCGGCCCTTCCGCCCATTCCTTTAACGGCAAGTCCCGACAATGGAATATTGCCTCCTTGGAGAAATACATAGAAGGCATCCAAACAGGGAAACCTTACACTGAAATGGAGGATTTGGATTTATACACCCGATACAACGACTTCATCATCACCCGCATCCGCACCCATTGGGGACTTCCCCTCTCCCATCTGCAAACGGAATTCGGCGATACCCTTTACCACTATTGCCTCCGAATGGCAAAGCCCCACTTGGAGCAAGGTTATTTAGAAATAAAGTCTGATTCACTCAAGCTGACAAGAAAAGGCATCTTCATCTCCGACGGCATCATGAGCGACTTGCTTTGGGTGGAGTAATCTATTATCTTCATTCAAACTTAATAATTACATAGAAGAGGTAGAAAAGAAATAATATCTTGTACAAGGATTTAAGGCACAAGCAAATGCAGCAATTAAATTTGATTAAAACAACATTCCTCAATAAATGTATACTATTTGTTCTAATTGCTTCATGCCAAGTCCTGATTTCTGTTGGCCGATTAAAGTTCCAAGAACGCTCCATCTGAGATAAAAAACATAGACAGATTGCGGTTTTGTTCCTTGAGGAGATAAAGACCAAATCGGTTCATATATCACTGTCAATTAATTGTACATCCCCGCCAAAGTTGTGTCAGAACGACGTTGATTTAGTTGTAAATAGCCGCTTCATCGGGTGTGTCACTCCAGTGACGCGACTGACTCACATGGGTGACACGACCGACTCACTCGAGTGACTCAACTGACTCACACTAGTGACACTCCTGATATCTCATCGAATTGCAACGACTTCAGCGTGTATGTACAACGACTTTGGCGGTTCTCTGCAATTAATCAGCTTTTGGATGATTGCATCCTGCATTAAAACATTACGGATGTAGGGATCGTAATCCCTACACCCGTTTACTTTATCTATCCGTGCTTTATCCCTTGTAAGGGAAAAACAGATATTTATTTCGCCAAGCTATAAACCACGTCCATCACCTTCTGACCGATTTCATCGGCTGCTTCCATGGTAGAAGCTTCAGAGTAGACACGGATAATCGGCTCGGTATTGCTCTTGCGAAGATGTACCCACTTGTCGGGGAAATCGATTTTCACACCATCAATGTCGTTGATTTCTTCTTCCTTATAAAGTTCCTTCACCTTGGCAAGAATGGCATCCACATCCGTTTCGGGCGTCAAGTCGATGCGGTTCTTGGCAATAAAGTAAGGAGGATAAGAAGCACGGAGTTCGCTTACGCTCTTTCCTTCGTGTGCCAGATGACTGAGGAACAAGGCGATACCTACCAGGGCATCACGTCCGTAATGACTTTCCGGATAGATAACTCCACCATTTCCTTCTCCACCGATAACGGCATGAGTGTCCTTCATCTTAGTCACTACATTCACCTCGCCAACCGCCGCAGCATTGTATTCACAACCATACTTGCGGGTTACATCACGAAGCGCACGAGTAGAACTCAAGTTAGAGACCGTATTGCCAGGAGTGTGTTTCAACACATAGTCGGCCACGGTCACCAAGGTATATTCCTCGCCATACATCTTGCCATCTTCACAAATCATGGCCAGACGATCCACGTCAGGGTCTACCACAAAAGCGACATCATATCCGCCCTTTGCCATCAAGCCCATAATGTCGCCCAAGTTCTTTTCCAAAGGTTCTGGGTTATGCTGGAAGTCACCCGTCGGGTCACAATAAAGCTTTTCCACCTTTTCCACGCCCAAGCGTTCCAACAATTTGGGGAGAATCACCCCTCCTACGGAATTCACACAATCGATGGCTACCTTGAAATTTGCCTTGCGGATAGCATCCACATCCACCAACTTCAATGCCAACACACTGTCTATATGCTTGTCATCGTAGGTATGGTCTTCCCGATAGCTTCCCAAATGGTCGATGTCGGCATATTCAAAAGCCTCAGCTTCGGCGATACGAAGCACTTCGTTGCCTTCTTCCGCATTCAGGAACTCACCCTTTTCATTCAAGAGTTTCAAGGCATTCCATTGACGAGGATTGTGGCTTGCGGTCAAAATGATACCGCCACATGCACCTTCCATAGTCACGGCCAATTCGGTAGTCGGTGTTGAAGCCAAGCCGATGTTCACTACATCGAAGCCCATCCCCATCAGAGTGCCACACACCACGTTCTTGACCATTTCGCCCGAGATGCGGGCATCGCGGCCAACCACAATTTTATTACTATCTACTTTAGTCGTCTTGCGAATCAGTGTAGCATAAGCCGATGTGAACTTGACAATATCCAACGGATTCAAGCCTTCACCGGCACTTCCGCCAATCGTTCCACGAATGCCGGAAATGGATTTGATTAAAGTCATCTTGCTAATTGATA
>JAFVTL010000098.1 GCA_017503235.1 Bacteroidaceae bacterium
AGCTGACGTGGGCGACTTGGTTCGTACCATCATTGTCGATTCAACCGTGACTTGCCGCATGAAGCGTAGCGATGTCATCAACAATGCCAACATCCGTCCGGGTGACGTGATTGTAGGTTTGGCTTCTTACGGACAGGCTACTTACGAAAAGGAATACAACGGCGGTATGGGTAGTAACGGCTTGACCAGTGCCCGTCACGACGTGTTCTCGAAATACTTGGCTGAAAAATATCCGGAAAGCTACGACGCCGGTGTACCTGAAGACCTCGTATATAGCGGTGGTTTGAAGCTGACCGATGCCGTAGAAGGTTCTCCGATTGATGCCGGTAAGTTGGTACTCTCTCCTACTCGTACTTATGCACCGGTAGTGAAGAAGTTGCTTGATGCCCTCCGTCCGGAAATCCACGGTATGGTGCATTGCTCGGGTGGTGCACAGACCAAGGTGCTTCACTTTGTGGGCGACAATTGCCGTGTTATCAAAGACAATCTCTTCCCGGTTCCTCCTTTGTTCAAGACCATCCACGAACAGAGCCAGACCGATTGGGCAGAAATGTACAAGGTATTCAATATGGGCCATCGTTTGGAAGTCTATCTGTCGCCTGAACATGCGGAAGAAGTCATCGCTATCTCGAAGAGCTTCGGCATAGATGCACAGGTGGTAGGACGCATCGAAGAAAGCGACGGCAAGAAGGAATTGATTATCCGTTCGGAATTCGGTGAATTCAAGTATTAATATTCAAAGATTGAATTTATGGTACTATACGTTTTGTTTGCCGTTTGTCTGGTCGTTTGTTTCTTTGCATGGCGTCAGTTCTTCAAACAATTCAAGAAGAATAAGAAAAAATAAGGACTTCACAAAATTCACTTGATATGGAAAAAGAGCGGAAGGGATGCTTGATAATGATTATAGCCATTATTGTTATGGCCATCTGCATTTACATCGGCTTGAAACAAGAATGGTTATTCCTTAAGAACATTGGATTTATGTCATCAGGTTTAATGGGTTCTTATGTTGGAGACAACTATCTAAACAAAGAAAGCAGAACCCCAAAAAGCCATTGGAAATGGTATATCCTTTTTGCTTTGATTTTCACCGGAATTTTAACATGGATAGAGAAGACCTATTTATAATAAATAAATGGCTGATAACAACAACATATTAGAAAAGCTCGAAGGATTGGTGGCAAGGTTCGAAGAAGTATCGACCTTGATTACCGACCCGAACGTGATTGCCGACCAAAAGCGCTACGTGAAGCTCACCAAGGAATACAAGGACTTGAGCGACATCATGAAGGCTCGCAAGGAATACATCCAATGCATCGAAGGTTTGGAAGAAGCCAAACTGATGATGGGTGAAAGCGACCCTGAAATGAAGGAAATGGCGCGTGAAGAAGCAGCTGCTTGCGAAGCACGCATCCCGGTATTGGAAGAAGAAATCAAACTTCTCCTTGTACCTGCCGACCCGCAAGACGACCGCAATGCCATCCTCGAAATCCGTGGTGGCACGGGTGGTGACGAAGCGGCTATCTTTGCCGGTGACCTCTTCCGCATGTACACCAAGTATTGCGAATCGAAAGGTTGGCGATTGGAAGTATCGAGTGCCAACGAAGGTGCCGCCGGTGGTTTCAAGGAAATCATTTGCTCCGTAACCGGTGAAAAGGTGTATGGTACGTTGAAATACGAATCAGGCGTGCATCGTGTACAACGAGTGCCCGCTACCGAAACGCAAGGTCGTGTACACACTTCGGCCGCCTCTGTAGCCGTACTCCCCGAAGCAGAGCCTTTCGATGTAGAAATCAACGAAGGCGAAATCAAATGGGATACCTTCCGAAGCGGTGGTGCCGGCGGTCAGAATGTAAACAAGGTAGAATCGGGTGTACGCCTTCGTTACAACTGGAAGAACCCCAATACGGGTGTGGTAGAAGAAATCCTCATCGAATGTACCGAGACACGCGACCAACCAAAAAACAAGGAACGTGCATTGTCCCGTTTGCGTACGTTCATCTACGACAAGGAACATCAGAAGTACATCGACGATATTGCCAGCAAGCGTAAGACCATGGTATCGACGGGCGACCGTTCGGCCAAGATTCGTACCTACAACTATCCGCAAGGACGCATCACCGACCATCGCATCAACTATACCATCTATAACCTCGGAGCCTTTATGGACGGCGATATCCAAGATTGCATTGACCACTTGATTGTAGCGGAAAATGCCGAACGATTGAAAGAAAGTGAATTGTAATTATAATAAAACTATGAACAAGCAAGAACTCTTTGAAAACATCAAGAAGAAGCAATCCTTCCTTTGCGTAGGTTTGGATACAGACATCAAGAAAATCCCTGAACACCTGCTGAAGGAAGAAGACCCAATCTTTGCATTCAATAAATCCATTATCGATGCTACCGCTCCTTATTGTATTGCCTACAAGCCTAATTTGGCTTTCTATGAAAGCATGGGCGTGAAGGGTTGGATTGCGTTTGAAAAGACCGTAGAATATATCAAGACCAACTATCCCGACCAATTCATCATTGCCGATGCAAAGCGTGGTGACATTGGTAACACCTCGCAGATGTATGCCCGTACCTTCTTCGAAGAAATGGACATTGATTCAGTAACCGTAGCTCCTTACATGGGTGAAGACTCTGTGACTCCGTTCTTGACATACGAAGGCAAGTGGGTGATTCTGTTGGCTCTCACCAGCAACAAGGGCTCGCACGACTTCCAGTTGACGGCCGACCCAGAAGGCGAACGCCTCTTTGAAAAGGTGCTCCGCAAGAGCCAGGAATGGGCTAACGACGAAAACATGATGTATGTAGTAGGTGCTACCCAAGGCCGTGCCTTCGAAGACATCCGCAAGATTGTGCCCAACCACTTCTTGCTCGTGCCGGGTGTAGGTGCCCAAGGCGGTTCACTCGAAGAAGTGTGCAAGTATGGCATGAACAGCACTTGTGGCCTTATTGTGAACTCCAGCCGTGCCATTATCTATGCCGACAAGACCGAAAACTTTGCCGTAGTAGCCGGTCAGGAAGCGCAGAAAGTACAGGCACAAATGGCCGAACAATTGAAAAATATTTTGTAAAAAACACAGAAAACGTTTGCATTTTCAACAAACAATTTCTACGTTTGCAACGTTAAAACATCAAATATGAAAAGATTGATAATAAATACAACTTGGTGGTGGTACTCTTTACAATCCGAAAGGTCGTAAGGAGCCAGACTTTGTATCTATTACCCCACATAGCACAAAAAGCCTGTCGCACTTGCGGCAGGCTTTTTTTATTTGAAGCAATTGCAATCGCTATATGTTCTTTTTAAAAAGACGAGTATTCACAAACTAAAAAAAAGAAAGATGAAACAGAAAAGATTTATCCTCAGCGAAGAGGAAATACCACGCTACTGGTACAACATTATGGCAGAAATGCCCAACAAGCCCATGCCCTTGTTAAATCCAGCCACCCGAGAAGAATTGAAAGCCGAAGACCTTTATCCGCTCTTCGCCAAAGAGTTGTGTCATCAGGAATTGAACACTACTGATCCATGGATAGAGATACCGGAAGAGGTCAGGGATCTATACAAATACTACCGGAGCACCCCTTTAGTCCGAGCCTACGGATTGGAGCAACGACTTAGGACACCTGCCCATATCTATTTCAAGAACGAAAGTGTAAGTCCCATGGGGTCACACAAACTCAATTCAGCCATTCCTCAAGCCTACTATTGCAAAAAGGAAGGAATCACCAACGTCACGACCGAAACCGGCGCCGGTCAATGGGGAGCTTCATTGGCCTATGCTGCCCGACTATTTGGTTTGGAAGCTGCTGTCTATCAAGTAAAAATCAGCTACGAGCAGAAACCTTACCGACGCAGCATCATGCAGACCTTCGGTGCACAAGTCACTCCTTCTCCCTCCATGTCGACACGTGCCGGCCGCAAGATTTTGACCGAACATCCTAACCATCAGGGCTCCTTAGGAACCGCCATCTCTGAAGCGGTAGAATTGGCGCGTACCACTCCTAACTGCAAATACACGTTAGGCTCCGTACTGAATCATGTAAGCCTCCACCAAACCATTATCGGGCAAGAGGCCATGAAACAGATGGAGATGGCAGGAGAATATCCCGACATGGTGATAGCTTGTTTTGGAGGAGGGTCCAACTTCGGAGGCATCTCTTTCCCTTTCATGAGAGAGAATATCTTGAACGGAAAGAAGACCCGCTTCATTGCAGCCGAACCATCCTCATGTCCCAAGCTGACACATGGCAAGTTCGAATATGACTTTGGCGACGAGGCCGGTTATACGCCTTTGCTACCGATGTTCACATTGGGGCACAACTTCACGCCGGCAAACATCCATGCTGGAGGTCTACGCTATCACGGTGCAGGCATGATTGTATCCCAGCTGATGAAAGACGGACTCATGGAGGCAGTGGACATCCAACAACTGGAATCATTCGAAGCCGGTTGTCTTTTTGCACAAGCCGAAGGCATTATCCCAGCACCAGAATCCTGTCATGCCATCGCCGCAACAATACGGGAAGCCAACCGCTGCAAGGAAACTGGAGAGGAAAAAGTCATTCTTTTCAACCTGAGCGGTCACGGGCTCATTGACATGGCATCGTATGACAAGTATCTGGCCGGTGATTTGCAAAACTACACCTTTAATGACACATCGGTTTGAGAACAAAGAAAGATGAATCGGCAGTGTGGGCGAAAAGGGCAAGAATCACTTTGAGGTTCTATAAACTTAACGTATATTTGCCATTCAAAAAATGACAAACATGCCAAATGCCCGTAAAATCATCAACGACCCCGTATTCGGATTCATCCACATACCCAAGGGGCTGTTGTACGACATCGTACAGCATCCCCTCTTCCAACGTTTGACCCGCATCAAGCAACTGGGCTTGTCATCAGCCGTGTATCCGGGTGCCCAGCATACCCGCTTCCAACACTCGTTGGGTGCGTTTCACCTGATGAGCGAAGCCATCACTTCCCTTACTACCAAAGGCAACTTCATCTTCGATAGCGAAGCCGAAGCCGTACAGGCCGCCATCCTCCTGCACGATGTAGGGCATGGTCCGTTCTCGCATGTACTCGAAGACACCATCGTAACGGGCATCTCGCACGAAGAAATATCACTGATGCTCATGGAGCGCATGAACAAGGAGCTGAAGGGGCAGCTCACCCTTGCCATCCAAATTTTCAAGGACGAATATCCCAAACGCTTCCTCCACCAACTGGTGAGCGGACAGTTGGACATGGACCGTCTGGATTATCTGCGCAGGGACAGTTTCTACACCGGAGTGACCGAAGGCAACATCGGCTCGGCCCGTATCATCAAGATGCTCAATGTGAAGGACGACCGTCTGGTCATCGAATCGAAAGGCATCTACTCCATTGAGAACTTCCTGACTTCCAGACGTTTGATGTATTGGCAAGTCTATCTGCACAAAACCTCCGTGGCTTGCGAGAAGATGCTCATCAGCACCCTGCTCCGCGCCAAGGAACTCGCCACACAGGGAGTGGAACTTTTCGCCTCGCCAGCTTTAAAATTCTTCCTTTACAACCACGTGGGAAGAGACGAATTCTACAACAACCCCGCCTGCATCGAGCATTTCATCCAGTTGGACGACAATGACATCTGGACAGCCTTGAAGGCATGGAGCAACCATCCGGACATCGTCCTGTCCACTTTGAGCGAAGGCATCATCAACCGCCGACTCTTCAAGATAGAAGTATCGACCACCCCCATTTCGAAGACCAGAAAAGAGGAGCTTCTGAAAGATATAGCGGCACAACTTCAAATCTCCAAAAAGGAAGCCGGCTACTTCCTGATGACCTCCACTATCGAGAACAACATGTACAAGAAGGAGGACGACAGCATCGACATCATATACAATGACGGCACGACCAAGAACATCGCTGAAGCCTCGGATATGCTGAACATTTCACTTTTATCACGAAAAGTAAAGAAATATTACGTCTGCCACCTACGAATTGAGGGAGAACACCGCAAATAATTAGGGAAACAGACGGAAATCTAAAAAAAAATCACGTAATTTGCATAATTAAAGTGTACTTATCAGCGTTTTAGTCAATAAAACTAAAAGCAGAATTATTCTAACCATAAAAAAAGTAGTATGGAATTCTCGGCAAAACAAATTGCAGAATACGTTCAAGGCACTATCGTAGGAGATGAAAATGCATCGGTTCACACCTTCGCCAAAATCGAAGAAGGCATACCGGGCGCACTTTCGTTTCTTTCCAACCCGAAATATACCCAATACATTTACGACACTCAATCGAGCATCGTACTGGTCAACAAGGATTTCGAACCTGAAAAGGAAGTGAAGGCTACCCTCATCAAGGTGAACAATGCCTACGAAAGCCTTGCCAAACTGATGACACTCTACGAGCAAAGCCAGCCCAAGCGCACCGGCATCCATCCGTTGGCCTACGTGGCACCGACCGCCAAGATTGGCGAAAATGTCTATCTGGCCCCATTCGCTTGCGTAGGCGACAACGCAGAAATCGGCGATGGCACCGAGCTGCACCCACACGCAACCGTAGGACGAGGAGCCAAGGTCGGAAAGAACTGCATCCTCTACACCAATTGCAATGTATATCACGATTGCCGCGTGGGAAACAACTGCATCCTCCATTCGGGCAGTGTGGTTGGAGCTGACGGATTCGGTTTCGCCCCATCACCCGACGGATATGAAAAGATACCTCAGATAGGGATTGCTATCCTGGAAGACAATGTGGAAATAGGTGCCAACACATGCATTGACCGCGCCACGATGGGAGCCACCATCATCCGCAAGGGTGTGAAGTTGGACAACCTCATCCAGATAGCCCACAATGTGGAAGTAGGAAGCAATACCGTAATGGCCTCGCAGACAGGTGTAGCCGGTTCTACCAAGGTAGGCGAATGGTGTATGTTCGGCGGTCAGGTAGGTATCGGCGGCCACATCAAGATTGGCAACAAGGTGAACTTGGGAGCCCAGTCGGGTGTGCCGGGAAGCATCAAGGACGGCCAGAACCTCATCGGTACTCCGCCCATGGAACTGAAAAACTATTTCAAGTCGTCGGCTGTTTTCAAGAAATTGCCCGACATGTACAAGGAACTGAACGCCTTGCGCAAAGAAATTGACGAACTTAAGAAACAACTAAATAAAGAATAAAGCCCCATGTTTAAACAGAAGACTTTAGGAGGCAGTTTTTCCTTGAATGGAAAAGGACTTCACACAGGAGTAAACTTGACGGTGACCTTCAATCCGGCACCGGACAATCATGGATACAAGATTCAACGCATTGACCTGGAAGGACAACCCATTATCGACGCCGTAGCCGAAAATGTGGGTGAGACTACCCGTGGCACCGTATTGGTGAAGAACGGAGTGAAAGTCAGCACCATCGAACACGCCATGGCCGCACTCTATGCAGCAGGCATCGACAACTGTCTGATCCAAGTCAACGGACCTGAATTCCCCATTCTGGATGGTAGCGCCAAGCATTATGTAGCAGCCATCAAGCGTGTGGGCATCACCGAACAGACTGCTGTAAAGGACTACTACATCATTAAGTCAAAGATTGAGTTCAGAGATGAAGAAACCGGTTCGTCCATCATTGTGCTACCTGATGAAAACTTCAGCGTGAACGCACTCATCTCCTACGACTCGAAGATTCTGTTCAACCAATTCGCTACGTTGGAAGACATGGAGAAATTCCCCGAAGAAATCTCCTCGGCACGTACCTTTGTCTTCGTTCGCGAAATAGAACCCCTTCTGAACGCCGGCCTCATCAAGGGAGGCGATTTGGAAAATGCCATCGTGATTTATGAACGTCAGATGTCGCAAGAAAACTATGACAAGCTGGCCGATGTGATGGGCGTACCCCACATGGATGCTACCCAGTTGGGCTACATCAACCACATTCCATTGGTGTGGGACAACGAACCTGCCCGTCATAAATTGCTCGACATCATCGGCGACTTGGCACTGATTGGCAAGCCCATCAAGGGACGCATCATCGCCACCCGCCCGGGCCACACCATCAACAACAAGTTTGCCCGTACCATCCGCAAGGAAATCCGCCTGCACGAAATCCAGGCACCGATATACAATTGTAACGAAGCACCCGTGATGGATGTAAACCGCATCCGTCAGCTACTCCCTCACCGCTATCCGTTCGCACTGATTGACAAGGTAATCGAAATTGGTGCCAACTACATTGTAGGTATAAAGAATGTCACGGTGAACGAACCGTTCTTCCAGGGTCACTTCCCCGAAGAACCCGTCATGCCGGGTGTGCTTCAGATAGAAGCCATGGCACAATGTGGCGGCTTGCTGGTACTGAATTCGGTAGACGAACCCGACAAATACTCCACCTACTTCCTGAAGATAGACGGAGTGAAGTTCCGCCAGAAGGTAGTGCCGGGCGATACGCTCATCTTCCGCGTTGAATTGCTGGCACCTATCCGCCGAGGCATCTCCACCATGAAGGGATATGTATTCGTAGGCGAAAAGGTGGTGTGTGAAGCCGAATTCACCGCACAAATAGTCAAGAACAAGTAAAAGAGTTCTGAGTTTTGAGTTATGAGTTATGAATTCATGGCTGATAACTTGCAACTCAAAACTCAAAACTTATAACTCATAACTCAAATCAATATGATCAGTCCATTAGCATACATCGACCCCGAAGCAAAGATTGGGGAAAACGTAGAAATCGGCCCGTTTGTCTTCATCGACAAGAACGTGGTGATTGGTGACAACAATGTGATTATGGCCAATGCCAACATCCTGTACGGCTCACGTATCGGAAACGGTAACCGCATCTTCCCTGGCGCCGTAATCGGTGCCATCCCGCAGGACTTGAAGTTCCGTGGCGAAGAAACCACCGCCGAAGTGGGCGACAACAACACCATCCGCGAAAATGTAACCATCAACCGTGGTACCGCCGCTAAAGGCAAAACCGTAGTGGGCAGCAACAATTTGCTGATGGAAGGTGTTCATGTAGCACACGATACGATTGTAGGCAACGGATGCATCATCGGCAATGCCACCAAGCTGGCCGGCGAAGTGATTGTTGACGACAATGCCATCATCAGCTCGACCGTACTGGTCCATCAGTTCTGCCGCATCGGTGGATACACCATGGTACAGGGCGGTACACGCTCCAGCAAGGACATTCCTCCATACATCATTGCCGGCCGCGAACCCATCGCTTATTGCGGGCTCAACCTCGTCGGCTTGCGTCGTCGTGGCTTCTCCAACGAACTGATTGAGAACATCCACAACGCCTATCGCATCATCTACCAAAGCGGAAAGAATGTGAGCGAAGCCTTGAAACAAGTGCGCGAAGAAATCCCGATGACACCCGAAATTGAATACATCGTGTCGTTCATCGAAGGTTCGCAAAGAGGTATCATCAGATAATCCAAATATTATGGTATACAGATTTACTATCATCTCTGACGAAGTGGATGACTTTATCAGAGAAATACAGATTGATTCGGAAGCCACTTTCTTCGAATTCCACGAAGCCATCTTGAAATCGTGCGGATACAAGGACGACCAGATGACCTCGTTCTTCCTCTGCGACGACGGATGGGAAAAGGAGCAGGAAATCACCCTCGAAGATATGGGTACCAGTTCGGACGAGGACTGCTACATCATGAGAGAAACGCCACTGAGCGAACTGGTGGAAGACGAAAAACAACGACTGATTTACGTTTTCGACCCGTTGACCGAGCGCGTATTCTTCATCGAACTGTCTGAAATCATCACGGGCAAGAACCTGGACAAGGCCGTATGCACTCGCAAGGAAGGCATGGCGCCCGAACAGACCATGGACTTTGACCAGATGCTGGCTGCAAGCGGTACCAACCTCGACCTGGGCGAGAACTTCTATGGCGACGAAGACTTCGACCTGGAAGACTTTGACCCCGATGGATTCGACATGGGTGGTGCAGAACCTATCGACCCATATAGTCAGGATTATTAAAAGTTTATTTATATAGGCACGGATTACACGGATTAACACGGTTCTTTGTATATGTTTTCATCATACTTGTCCGTGAAATCCGTGTAATCCGTGCCTAAAAATTATCAATCGCACATGCCAAGCACCCTCGTAGTACTCATAGGTCCCACAGGAGTCGGGAAAACAGAACTCAGCCTGTCCATTGCCGAACGGTTCAACACCTGCATCGTATCGGCCGACTCGCGCCAACTGTATGCCGACCTTAAAATCGGTACGGCTGCCCCTACACCCGACCAACTGGCACGGGTGCCCCATCACTTTGTGGGCACGCTGAAGCTGACCGACTACTACAATGCCGCCCAGTACGAAGCCGAGGTGATGAAGAAACTGGAGGAGCTCTTCAAGCAGCACGAGGTAGTGGTGCTCACCGGTGGCTCGATGATGTACGTAGATGCCATCTGCAAAGGCATTGACGACATACCCACCGTCGATGCTGAAACCCGAGAGCTGATGATGCAACGCTATGAGGCAGAGGGATTGGAACCATTGTGCCAGGAACTGAAGCTACTCGACCCAGAGTACTACAACATCGTGGATTTGAAGAACCCTAAGCGGGTGATTCATGCCCTCGAAATCTGCTACATGACGGGACAAACCTATACCTCCTTCCGCACCCGTAGCACCAAGGAACGACCTTTCCACATCATCAAAGTGGGGCTGACCCGCGACCGCGAGGAACTCTACGACCGCATCAACCGACGAGTGGACCTGATGATGGACGAGGGGCTGTTGGACGAAGCCCGAAGCGTGTATGCCTACAAGCACCTCAACTCCCTGAACACCGTGGGCTACAAAGAAATGTTCAAATACCTGGACGGTGAGTGGGATTTGGACTTTGCCATCGAGAAAATCAAGCAGAATTCGCGCATTTACTCCCGCAAACAGATGACTTGGTTCAAGCGGGATACAGAAATTACTTGGTTCCACCCCGACCAACAGGAAGAAATCATGCAGCATATCGAGAGCCAAATACAATAACAACCCCATAAAAAAGTGCCACTTACAAAAAGCGGCACTTTACTTACAGAACCCAATCTCTTTTATTTAGTCAACTTCAATAACTCTTCCTTCATCTTCGATACACCCGGGAAGCCTACCGACTTGTACTTAATTTCACCTGCCCGGTCTACCACCAGGTAAGTAGGCACGCCGTCCACACCGAAAGCATTGCACAGGTACTCCCACTGCCCAGCGGTGAGGTAGAAGTGCTCGCCATGAATGTCGGGAATCATATTCTCCCAAGTGCCCTTGGGCGATGTCTCGCCGGTGATGTAGATGTAGACAATGTCCTTGTCCTTCAGCGATTCCTTCATGGGCACCATTTCCTTATTGGCCATACGACACGGTCCGCACCAAGTAGCCCAGAAGTCCACCAAACGAACCTTACCATCAAACTTACTAATGATGGATGCAAAGAGGTCTTCGTTGGGCACCTCGCCCGCCTCGTTGATGCGGAAGCCGGACTTCTTCTTGTTGGCTTCGAGGGTGGCAAGCAGTTCTTCATTCTTGGCCGTGAGGTATTGCTGACAGGCTTCGGGTAAGGTCTTCATCTCTTTCTTCTGAGCCTCGGTCAAGGGTTGGAATTCGCTGAGGGCTGAGAATATTGAACGAACCTTTGCCATCTGCTTCAACAATCCGTCCTCCATTCCGAAGTCAACGTCATTCACCGAACCTACAATGGTAGGATACGCATTGGTCATGATAGCTACGGGGCTGTTCAATATCTGAGCCATCTCCTCGGTAACGACGTAATAATCGGATGGAAGCGATTTCAGAATCTTCTGCCCATAGGCGACATATTCATCGCGTGCAGCATCGGGATTGGCTCTGAAAAAGGCAGACACATAGTTGCCACTGACTTGCGAGATATTTGAAACCACACGGGTGGCAGCTTCGGCCAAGGCATACTCCTTGGTGGATGGACTCAAATCAGATTGCCCGATAACTCCCTTTGCAGCTTCCCAAATATTGATTTGTGCGGCCTTGTAGTCTTCAACCGAGGTTTCCATTATCTTTGTCTGCGGAATGGCGAATTTATCCTGCACAGGGAACAACAGGGAATTTATCTCCTTGTATTCCTGCACCAACGAAGCCAAGGGGCCGTTGTAATAGACCGACTTTCCATAAGGCTCAGACTCCCAATGATATTTGGACCTCATGCGGGAAAGTTCGCGGAGGTTGATGCACACTTCGCTCACCTCGTCAGGAGCCACAAAAATGGTGGTCGTATTATCGGCATAGCTCACAATTACTTGTGCACAGCCCATCACATCCAACGTACAACTGAAACTTCCGTCTGCATCCAGTGCCACGTCCGAATTCTTGTCCATGCTCAACCCTGTGAAAGGATTGTAAGGCATCACACTGACCTTGTCGGGCATCCCTTCCTTGTAATCGAGCACCCATCCCTTGATGGTAGCTTTTCCGAAACGAAGTTCTTGTCCGGGCAGAGTAGCCGATTTATCCACTTCGGCTTCCTTGAAACCCTTTGGCAGACGGAGCTCGGGGAGCTGGTCACCCTTCAACTGGATTCCCCAAATTCGCCAACCTCTTTCCACCTCGGGTCCTTCGGCGAAATCCACATACTTGGCGCCGCGCTTCAACGGCGGGAAGACAATCTGGAACTCGGCTTCACCCGATTCGGGCATCCAGAATTCCTTGTCGAGTTCAATGCCGATACCTGCCTGTATGGGGTAAGTGTTCCCCTTGTCGTCGGTCAGCGTGGAGGACGAAGCTATCTTTATCCAATAGCCCGCCCTATAGCGTGCAAAGATGTCGAGCACGGTGGTAGAGTCGGTCAAGGTTACCTTGCCCACTTCGATGGAGGTTGAGTTACTGGCCAGGAATACCGGCTTGTCAATCACTCGGTTTTCGGGGGTGCAGCTCACCAAGAGCATCAGCAAACCCCACACATACAGACAAATGTTTTTCATGCGTTTTTATTTAATCATTTTATATATTGTTCCATTTTCCGTTTCAGACTTCCCTTACCATAGCCAGACCATTGTTCAACCACCATGCCTTCTGGAGAAACAAGGGTATAGTTAGGGATACCGCCTAAGTCGTAATGAGCATAGATACCTGCCTGTTCTTTCAAGTCATTCCAATTGTTCCACGTCATCGGATGCTCCTTGGATGCTTCTTCCCAAACCCTCTTTGTATCTATGCTGATGCTGACTACGGATAATTTGTCTTTATAAGCAGAAGCTATTTCACCCATCTCAGGAATGGCCATGATACAAGGACCGCATCCGGTAGACCAAAAATCAATCAAGACATACTTGCCCCTCAACTCAGACAAGCCATGTTTGTTGCCATCCAAATCGTAAAGGGTTGCATCTGCCGCCTCCTTACCCACTTCTATATGTTGGGGTGGAAAAAGATTGGCACAAGCCTCTTGAGCCAAAGGATGTTGCTTTTGCTCCTCGGTCAATCTATTGTATAATTCTATTACCTCTTCCTTATATGGATAATCTTTCGTATGCTTTACACTTCCGGCTTTACCCGACAACTCATTCAGCCAAACTTTATCCACCTTGCTTTTCTTCATCCTACTGATAACATTTGCAGCAATCTTAAGTGAAAGTTCTTTATTAACGGTTTCCAAACTATCTTTCTCTTGCCTCCACATCTTATACTCTTCTTCAGAAAGGTCTCTTCCACCGGTGGACATATTCTTCTGTCGGATAGCATTCAGCTGATACTCATCCCAAAGCGGGCGCGAATCGTCGAGATATGCCTGCATGGAAGCATTTTCGGGTGCTCCACCTTTCACCTTCCAAGTATGTATCAAGGCATTTTCACCG
>JAFVTL010000099.1 GCA_017503235.1 Bacteroidaceae bacterium
ACTCTTCGCTTCGCTCTGAGTGACAAACAGTAAGAACTATAAATAATTATCTATAAATAGCATTTAAAATGAAAAGAGAAGAACGTATTTGGATGGCTTACGAGGCTCCGCAAGTGGAGGTAATCGAAGTCGAAGTGGAAAAGGGATTTGCGAATAGCATATCGCCTTTGGATGACACTACTTGGTCTTAACCGATTAAAACTGTACGAATCATGAAGAAGAATTTACTTTTATTAGTGCTGGCCCTGATAGGGATGGGCGGCTTTACAGCTTGTAACAACGAGGACGAGCTGCTGGTACAGGAACAGACCAACACCAAGCCGGTGGTTATCCGTGCTACCATTGGCAATGTATCACGTTTGGCTTTGGGCGATAGCGAAGGGGGAAAGACCAAGTTGACATGGGGCCCAGGCGATGCCTTTGCTTTGACGATTGGAGGAAATAGTTATACTTTCAATTGGGTAAGTGGAAACGATTTTGAATATAATGGTTCTGGTTTTCCCGAAACATTCGAAACTGCCGGTCCCATTACCGCTACTTATCCGGCTACAGCAGCAGGCGGGCTTTCAGTACAAAGCGGAACCAAAGCGAATGTAGGTAACTACATGCAGATGACTGCTTCGAAGGAAGTAACTGCCGGACAGCCTACAACCGATTTGAACTTGAGCTTCGAGCACCAGACATCGGTGGTGGAGATTACGTTGGATAACAACCAGTATGCCAACCTGAAGGCTGTTGTAGAGTTGCGCACCCAGGCAGAAGCCATGTACTCAACTCCTACCGAAGATGCGCAGAAGGTGCAGTTCAATGGCTCGGGTAAGCTGACTGTCTATTTTGCCGTTTCGCCTACCGATGCAGAAGTTAGCGGTTGGTACATCGGCTTGTCGTATGTTTCTGGGGATGATACTTATTACGACGCCGCCCCACTTTCCGATTTGAAATTGGATGCAAGCAAGATGTATAAGGTAAGCAAGGGTAGTAGTGACCTGAAGATGGCCTATAAAATTGATGATGCCGCCCCCAGCACTGTTGTCGCCTACAATGCCATCGGCCTCTACAAATGGAGAGAAATGGCTACAGAAGACCTGACCAACAATGTTATAAACCTGAAACTGGGCGATAACATTACCCTCCCCACAGAAGGCATAACCTCGGATAGCGACGGACCAGTCAAAGGCAACTGGACACCGGTGGGAAATAGTACTACACCTTATTATGGCTCTATCGATGGAAATAATAAGATCATCAGCAACATGTATATCGTAAACAAGACCAACGGTGCAACTCATCAAGGCTTTCTTGGAAATAGTTATGAAGTTACCATTAAGAATATAACGTTCGATGGCGCAAAGATTGTTGTGGGTAAAGCAGATGATGCTATTGGCGGTGGAAAATACGTCGGTGTCATTTCCGGTCTTTCAAGGGCCAATTTTGAGAATTGCCATGTAACCGGCAGTACGTTGAAATGCTTGGCTAATGGTGCGGACTCAGGAATTATGGGCGGATTGGTCGGAAGTTTGTCTCCTGGTGAACCTGGAAAGATTACCAATAGCAGCTTTAATGGTACGATAGATGGCCGCAGCCGTGTTGGTGGTATAGTAGGAGAACTAACGAGTTCTATAGGCTATTATAACTACTTCGCTTCTGTAACCAATTGCACGGCTCAAGGTACTATCGAAGGGATTGATGTTGTCGGAGGCATTGCCGGTTGGAGCGAAAGTTACATAGAAGAATGTACCAACAACGCTATTGTGAACGGTGCAAATTCCGGTGGCATAGTGGGGGTTATGGATGCTTACGCATGTACCATAGGTTGTACTAATAACGGCGAGATTACTGGTGAGACTTACGCTGATGCCTATGGAACCGGTGGCATTGTTGGACAAATCTTTAATAGTACTACTTCCGCTGTTGGTTCAGAGATTTATGTGATTGCTTGCAGAAACCTTACCGACAAGGTAACATTGAATAGTTCCAGAAAACCCGGCGGCATCGTGGGTTATCAAAATAGACTATTGTCCGGTGTGTATGGTTCATACACTGTAAAAAGTACGGTGGATAAGTCATTTAGTGGCTGTGTTGGTGCTAATCCTAGTACTGCCACTAACGAAGGAAACAAAGTTTTTGAATCTGTGACGGATGATGACCTTATTCCCGTTACGGTTGGTGTCATGAATGCAGCTATCGGAAATGCATTCACTGCTATGAATAGTACGTCACCGAAGAGCCCCTATGTAAGCAGTGGTAATTATAATACTTACAAAGACTACTGTTGGACGTTTTTAGCTTCGGACAGTTGGCCGGTATTTTTCAAAAAAGCCGGATTAAGCTCCGTTCCCTAAAATAAATTTTAAAAAAGTTCTGTCACGGCGGATATTCTCTATCCGCCGTTTTTTGAGTATCAGGGTCTTTGACCCGAGATAACTTTAAGGGGTCAGAGACCCCTACCTCTATACCATCGGATGGCACATCCGATGAAACGAAGCTTTGACTCCGTTCCTCTGCATGACAAGGGTGGAACGTAATTGTTTCCAGCAATTCTGTTACGGCGGATATTCTCTATCCGCCGTTTTTTGAGTATCAGGGTCTTTGACCCGACATAACTTTAGGGGGTCAGAGACCCCTACCTCTATACCATCGGATGCCACATCCGATGAAACGAAGCTTTGACCCGAGATAACTTTAGGGGTCAGAGACCCCTACCTCTATACCATCGGATGGCACATCCGATGAAACGAAGATGCTTCGTCACTCCGTTCCTCTGCATGACAGGGGTGGAACGTAATTGTTTCCAGCAACCATAGAAACTATTTCTACGGGTCGCGAAAATAGTTTTTACGGGTCGCGAAAATAGTTTCTGCGGGTGGCGGTGAGTGTGGGCGGACGCACCATGGTGCGTCCCTACGAGTGGGTGTATACAGATTTTTCGGACAAGTCCTCAACAACTCGTCTTTTGGTTCGTTTTCTTTTGTCCGAGCAAAAGAAAATGAATGCAACTCTGTGGTGAAAAAAATACTATGCCACACTACGGGTCGTAGTATGGCATAGTACGCTCCTTAGTATGGCATACTACGAATCGAATACTGCCGACCGACGGAGCACGAACACCCGATGGACGACGGAGGGTGACACGTGTGACACCTGTGACGGTAGTTTTCAAACATTATATCGTATGATTGCTATTATTGTTTTAAAATAAAAATAATATATATACACGTATAAATGTTATAAAAAGGGTGTCACAGTTGTCACACGTGTCACCCTTTTTCTACAAAGGCAGTTCCTGTTCCTCACCGTCACGTACTGTCACTTTTCGGTTGCGGACGATTTCCTCCACACAATACCGGTATACCTTGTAGCCACGCGCCTTTTTCGTTCGGACACTCTTGAATCCCAACTTGTTCATCAATATCCCCACCTTGGTATGACTCAGCGGCGCCTTCAGTTCCTGATTGATGACGCTCATCACATCCGCCACACTGTACACCTCGTATGCTTCGCCGGGATGGGGGAGGCGGAAGTGCTTCCGTATCTGCTCCTCCTCCAGGTTGGGCGCCTCGAATCGGCTGACGTGTGCGGCCAGGGCACGGATTTCCTCCTCGTCGAACCAATAGGGGAAGCCGCTTTGCCACAGGTGCAGCACCTGACTGTACAGTCCGGTGTAGTCGATGGGGTGGTCGTAGGGACTGAGGATGTTCGTCACCTCGAAGGGCAGCCAGCGGCGGTTGCCGGTGATGTCGGTCAGGAAGTTCAGGTGGTTGCCCGTGCCGCAGAACGAGGCGAGGTGCGGGCGTACCTCCTTGTTGCGGGCGTAGGCGGCCCGTTCCACCACATGAGGCAGCGTCGCCGCCGCCTTTATCTGGTCCACCTCCTCGTCGGTCATCGTCACGATTTCCTCCAGACAAATCAGTCCGGCTTCCGCCATCAGCAGGCGGTCGTCCTTGTTCATGCGGCGGCTGTTGTTCTTCGCCACATAGTAGTTGCGCAGCTGGGGCGGCAGCAGGAAGTGGAACCAGGTGGTCTTGTAGATGCCCTGCCTGCCTATCAGCACCAATATTTCGTGGTTCACCCGTTCGCTCAGGATTCCTGCCACCATGGCCACCATCCATTTCTTCAGACAGCGGTAGAAGGTGTTGCGGGCTTCGGGTGCATCGTCGGCCAGCGTCACCGTATCGGCCAGCCGGCGGATGTAGTCGTCGTCGGTCTCCTGCCAGGATGGCAGCCCGTAGAAATAGTCCTTGAAGGGATGGAACACGGGCACGAACTCCGAGCAGAGCACCAGCCGCAGGTCGGCAAAACGCATCGGTTTCTGCTGCTTGTTGATGCGGCTCCACAATGTCCCTTCGTCGCGGTCGGTCATCGGCCGGAAGCCGTCTCCGCTGTCCTTCCAGCGTATTTCGGTCATGCGGGTAATCTCGTTCCAACGGAAGTCCGCCAGCTCGGCGAGGCACGTTTCTATCTCTTCTACGGAGATGTATTTGGACTGTTCGCTTTGGGGCTTCTTCTGGGCGTGCTTGCCGTTGGGCGACAGTGTGGCGTGCTCGTCGGTCCGGGTGCTGTAGCACGAGCGCACATGGCTCTCGATGCGGAGGGGGTCGTAGTCGGGGAACCGTCGTTGCAGCCATTCGGCCGCCTCGGCTTCGTCCACTCCGTAGCGGTTCAGCTCATAGCCTGCACGGCTGATGTATTCGTTGTGCCGCCCCGGCTCGTACACATAGCCCTGACGGGCCAGCTGCCGCTCCACCCGTTTCCATACCCCGGCCACCTCCACCTTTCCGTAGTCCACCGTGAACACCTCGGCCTCCCGACGGTAGAGGGCGTTCGGGTCGTGGCACAGGGCACTGCATCGGGTGGCATCCTTCACCGCCTCGTCGCAGTCGGCAATGCCCAACAGCCGGCAATAATGTTCATTCCCCTGCCGGAAGGCCTGCAGGTACGTGTGGCGGTCGGCCACGCCCTCCACGCGGAAGATGATGCGCAGTCCCTTGCCGGACAGGGTGACGTAGACCAGCAGCCAGTAGGGGTCGTCCTTCAGCCGTTCCAGCATCCGTGCCACCTCTTCCTCGCTCCGCTTGTCGATGTCCACCAGCGAATAGCCGGTGAAGCGCTCCACGTTCTTGTAGGCCCGGCTGCCACGGAGCACCACGGCCGGGGTGAAGGCCGGACACCGGCTCCGTTTGATTTTGGCGGCATCGTCGTCGAAGCCTTGCGACTGGAAGTAGCGGTACTTCCTGGTGTTTTCCTTCAGCGTGGCATCGGTGGTAATGAGCCGGTGCACTTCTTCCAAAGTGATGAGTCCCGACGGCTGGTTGGTGGTGAGCCGTGGGAAGAATGAGAATTGGTTTTCCTGTTTCATGAGTACGTCTGTTTTTAGTGCTTACTTTTTATAAAAGTAAGCAGTATCTTCCGATGAAACATCCAATGCCGCCAACCGGATGTACCATGAACTTTACCTCCTTTACAGGGGTTAAATCGTTTATTCTTAATGGGTTAAGCGCCGAAAAGAATAAAAATTCGTAGTACATTTTGTTTCCTGATTCAAATACATTATATTTGCACTGAGTAAAAATACTCACTCCACTGAGTAAAATGTAGAGTTATGTATAAAAGAGCTGAATATCAAACGATTAAAGAAAGAATAAAGGAATCCCGTAAATTCATACAAGTTGTTATGGGAGCCAGACAGATTGGGAAATCAACCGTAGTGAAGCAAGTCCTGAACGATTTGGATGAACCTTATCGGATGTTTTCCGCAGACAATGTTCCCACCACCAACAGTGCTTGGATTGCTGATTGTTGGGCGGCAGCCAGAAGCCTGAAAGAGAATAAAGGCTGGGATAGCATCGTTTTGGTAATCGATGAAATACAAAAGATTACGAATTGGAGTGAAGTAGTAAAAAAAGAATGGGATGCTGATACTTTCAATGACACCAACATTAAGGTATTGTTGTTGGGCAGCAGTCGTGTGCTATTGGAAAAAGGATTGTCCGAATCGTTGGCCGGACGTTTCGAAGAAATCAGAATGACCCATTGGAGTTATCAGGAAATGAAGGAATGTTTTGGTTTTACACTCGACCAATACATTTTTTATGGCGGCTATCCGGGGGCAGCATCGCTGATTCATGATGAAGACCGTTTCAGTCAATATATACAATCGGCCATTATCGAAGCTACCATCAACAAGGATATTCTGATGGATACCCCAATCAGTAAACCTGCACTTCTGCGGCAGACATTTGAATTGGGAGCAGCCTATTCGGGTGAAATCCTGTCATTGAACAAGATGTTAGGGTCGCTTCAAGATGCAGGAAACACCGTGACATTAGCCAGTTACATCCATTTGCTGAATGAAAGCGGATTGCTGTGCGGACTTCAAAAATACAGCATTGATATAGCAAGAAGAAGGGCAAGCATCCCCAAATTACAGGTTTATAACAATGCCCTTAAAATGGTGTATAATCCATTGGCTTTCGAAAACGCTCTTGTTGACAGAAAATCATGGGGACGAATCGTCGAGTCCTGTATTGGAGCCTATTTGGTAAGTCAAGCTTTTGTGCATCGTTTCGAAGTCTTTTATTGGCGCGAACGTGATGATGAGGTCGATTTCATTCTGCGTAAGAAAGGCTCTGTTGTAGCGATTGAAGTGAAGAGCAATGCCGAAATAAAGACAGCAGGGCTGGAAAAGTTCAAGCAACTCTTCCAACCCTCAAAAGCCTTTATCGTAGGTGATGGAGGAATAAGCATCGAGGATTTCCTGTCGATGGATATCCGTAAATTGTTTTAGCACCTACCTCCATATCCGCCTTTGCCGCACCACTTCCCTCGTTAGGATTCTAAACACTTCTTCCTCCGAAAAGCCGACGAAGGTAAGGGTGAGGCTGAGGTGACGGGCATACTTGTGGGTGATGACCGGCTCATGGGGACAAAGGACGGGCCGCACCCTGTCAAACAAATCGACCGCCCGGACGATGATGTCTCTCATCTGTTCCGTGCGGTCATTCCCTTGGGGTTGAATCACGTAGCGCACTTTGGTGTGCAGTCCCATTTGGGAAGGCTTCTGTGCCTTCTGTTCACTTTTTTTTCATAAGCTTCATGTAGAATATGTATTAAAATTGAATCACGTTGACTATACTTAATTATCCGATAAGCAATTGCAAAATAAATAGATAATGCAATTGTTGTCTATTAGTTTTTCAAGTTTCTTTCTTGAAAGCGATGTAAATAATTATTTCAAGTATCGCAAGCTCTACTTGTAGTAGTTAAAGGAGTTAAAGTAGTTATCACTTCGCTTCGCTCGTTAGTAGTTAAAGGCCGATAGTTTTGCTTCTGAATTTTTTTTATTTATATTTGCATGGTCCTACGCCGAGACTCTGCCTTCGGGAAGAGAATAAGGGGTGGGGCAGACATATGGAAAGGCGTTTACTACGCTTTGGTTTTGACACATCGAAACTTCGCAACTTTTGAATTGTAAGTTAAAAACCAAGCAATTGTGAATGTCCCGTGGGTGTGCTATATACATACCCTCTATGCCTTGATAGCCATTGGTGTATTCGTACACCAATGGAACTATCGGTGTAGTGGATTGTTATACATACTGGCGTGGGCTTTGCATTGCTCGTTTCTACTTACAAGGTAATGCGAAGACCTCGATGTGTGGAGCGAGCGACAGTGCAGGGCTTCACGCTTTTTTTATGTCTTTACCCTAATACCATTGATAACACTTGCGGTTGTGTAGCCTTGGCCGTTAGCCTACGAAGAGCCTATGGCCATTGAAGTAGACATACTGGAGGACTACATCAACAGCATATCTCCCGAACTGCTTACCACCCTGCTCAAGGACCACACCACGAGCAAGGAGGGAGAACCACAACGCAATATCTTTTGGGCCACCTCGGACTACGAACATCTGGGCGAGGAATACGGCTACCATTCCCCCATACTTCCCCATCTCATTACCGGCGATAACGGCCACGTCATCATGCCGCGCGTGCTGAAGAATCGTGATACACAGACGGCTCGTTCGCGCGATATGGCCGAAGTTTTCACCCCTTCGTGGATTTGTAATGCACAAAACAACCTTATCGACGAGGCGTGGTTTGGCCGTAAGGGGGTGTTCAATACGGAGTACATCACCGAACAGGGACAGCACGCTTGGCGTGCCACTACCGACCCGATAATCTTTCCTGAAGGCAAGTCGTGGCGAGACTATGTGCGCGACACCCGAATGGAGATTACCTGTGGCGAGGCTCCCTACATCGTCAGCCGTTACGACACGACTACGGGCGAGGCCATCCCCTTGGAAAAACGCATCGGACTGCTCGACCGCAAGCTGCGTGTAGTGAGCGAGAACACCACAACCTCGGGCGAATGGCTCGAATGGGCACAGACTGCCTACAAGAGCACCTACGGCTACGAGTGGCAGGGCGATAATCTGCTCATTGCGCGCGAAGCTATGCTCATCTCCTTCATCGAGTACTACGAAGCCAAGTTTGGCAAACAGCCCCTGCTCAAGTCCATCAACTACATTGCCTACATCATCTCGTGGAACGTGTGGCAGATGGACGGCCTTAAAGGCGTAGTGCCCGATTCGTGTACCGACAGAGTGGAGATAGAGCAGACACTCTTCGACGGCCCCATCGAGAGGGTAATCCCGTGCGAGGGATGCACGAAGGACGACATCCACCGCCACAATGGTACCTACTGCCTTATCCGTGACTGGGGTACCAAGGAGCACCGACGAATCCGATTTATCGACCTCATCAAATAGTGCGACTATGAAATTCACCTCTTCACTGAAACTTAAACTCATCTATGTGTTCCGCATCAATGATGCAGCACACCAGGGTTGCCTGAAAGTGGGCGAAGCCACGTGCGACAGCGACAACGTCTTCGGCCTCGCACCCAACAGCAAGGCGCTCAACGAATCGGCTAAGAAGCGTATCAACCAGTACACCCAGACGGCAGGCATCGCCTACGACCTCCTGTATACGGAGCTTACCATCTATAATAGTAAGAAACGGGGCCTCTGCTCGTTCAACGACAAGGAGGTGCACAATGTGCTGGAGCGATCGGGCATCAAGAAGAAGGTGTTCGACACGGCCAACAAGGCCAACGAGTGGTTCATTACCGACCTTGAGACTGTGAAACGTGCCATCGCCGCTGTCAAGGAGGGACGTGAGTCGCTATCCACAGCTGAGATATCGCACGACCGCACACCCATCGTCTTCCGTCCCGAGCAGCGCGATGCCATAGAGAAGACCAAGCGCCAGCTCAAGAAGGGCAACCAAATGCTGTGGAATGCCAAGATGCGTTTCGGCAAGACCCTCTCAGCTTTGCAAGTAGTCAAGGATATGGATTTCGGGCGTACACTCATCCTTACCCATCGTCCAGTGGTGGACAGCGGATGGTTTGAGGACTTCGATAAGATATTCTACGACCGTCCCGAGTTTGCCTATGGCTCGAAGAACAATGGCGACAGCCACAGTTCGCTGGAGACACGAGCCAAACAGGGCAAGTGCCAGTATGTATACTTTGCTTCCATGCAGGACCTCCGCGGCTCGGAACTCGTAGGCGGCCACTTCGACAAGAACAACGAGGTGTTTGCCACCGGTTGGGACTTCATCATCGTGGACGAGGCACACGAGGGCACACAGACCGAGCTGGGCAAGGCGGTTATGACCGAACTGGTGAAGAGCGATACCAAGGTGTTGCGCCTGTCGGGCACGCCGTTCAACCTGCTCGACGAGTTCAAGGAAGGCGAGATATACACTTGGGACTACGTGATGGAGCAGCAGGCCAAAGCGACTTGGGATGAACTTCACTTCGGCGACCCCAACCCCTATGCCTCGCTGCCCACGATGAACATTTACACCTACGACCTCGGTCGTCTGCTCCATGAGTTTATCGACGAGGATGTGGCATTCAACTTCCGCGAGTTCTTCCGTGTTGACGAGGAAGGCAGCTTTATCCACGAAAAAGATGTGAGGGCGTTCCTCAATCTGCTCACCAAGGAGGACAAGGAGAGCTACTATCCCTTTGCCAATGAGGAGTACCGCAACATCTTCCGCCACACGCTGTGGATGGTGCCGGGCGTGAAGGAGGCACGGGCACTGAGTGCGATGCTACAGAGACATCCCGTATTCCAGCATTTCAAGATTGTCAATGTGGCTGGCGATGGCGACCAGGACGAGGAGAGCCGCGATGCACTCGTGGCTGTAGAAGAGGCTATTGGTAAAGACCCCGATGCCACACGCACCATCACACTTTCATGCGGACGACTCACGACGGGTGTCAGCGTTAAGGCTTGGACGGCCGTGTTTATGTTGTCGGGTTCGTACAACACCGCAGCATCCACCTATATGCAGACTATCTTCCGTGTGCAGACACCCGCCACCATCAATGGCCGTGTGAAGGAGCAGTGTTACGTGTTCGACTTTGCCCCCGACCGCACTTTGAAGGTCATTGCCGAGACGGCCAAGATTTCGGCCAAGGCGGGCAAGACCAGCGGCAACGACCGCAAGATAATGGGTGCGTTTCTTAACTTCTGTCCCATCATATCAGTCGAAGGTTCCAAGATGCTTCAGTTCGATGTACCCCGTATGCTTGAACAATTGAAGAAAGTATACGTGGAACGTGTCGTGCGCAACGGCTTCGAGGACAAGAGCCTCTATAACGATGAGTTGATGAAACTCAACGACCTCGAACTGCAGGAGTTTGACGACCTGAAGAAGATTATTGGTCAGACCAAGGCCATGCCCAAGACCAATCAGGTGGACATCAATAACCAAGGACTTACCGATGAACAATACGAGGAACTGGAGAGCCTGGAAAAGAAAAACAAGAAGAAGAGCAAGGACAAAGAACCACTCACCGAGGAGGAAAAGCAACGGCTCGAAGAACTGAAGAAGAAGCGTGAGAACCGCGAAGCCGCCATCTCTATACTTCGTGGCATCTCCATCCGCATGCCTCTGCTTATCTATGGCGCCGAGGTGAACAACGAAGACGAAGAGATTACCATTAACAACTTCGCTTCACTCATCGACGACCAGTCGTGGGAGGAGTTCATGCCCAAGGGGGTCACCAAGGAGAAGTTTGAAAGCATCAAGAAATACTACGACCCCGAAATATTCAGTGCAGCAGGCAAGCGCATCCGTGCTATGGCTCGTGCGGCCGACAAACTGAGCGTGGAGGAGCGCATCGAGCGCATCACCGATATCTTCAGCACCTTCCGCAATCCCGACAAAGAAACCGTGCTCACTCCGTGGCGTGTGGTCAATATGCACTTGGGCGACTGCTTGGGAGGCTACTGTTTTCTGGCAGAGGATAATGAAACCATACTCGCCGAGCCGCGCTTCATAGACCACGGCAAGGTGACCGCCGAGGTGTTTGCCGAGGATGCGCGTATTCTCGAAATCAACTCCAAGTCGGGCTTGTATCCGCTCTATATGGCCTACAACATCTACCGCACCCGAGTGGCCTCCTCGCTCTTCTCCGTATCGAGCATAGAAGACGAACAGAAGATATGGGACAAGGTGGTGGCCGAAAACATCTTCGTCATCTGCAAGACCCCGATGGCCAAGAGCATCACCAAGCGCACCCTCATCGGCTTCCGTAAAGCCAAAGTGAACACACGCTATTTCGAGGACCTGATCAATCAAATAAAGAACAAACCAGAACATTTTATCAAACAAGTTGAAAAGTTCGTTTCAGAAAGAATAGGCATAAAAGATATGAAATTCAATGCTGTAGTAGGTAATCCACCGTACCAAGAGGTCGTGGCACAAAAAGAAACCGCCAATGGACAAAAACGAAGCGTAAGCATATTCCAACACTTCCAAACTATTAGTGATAGATTAGCCAGATATACTTCACTGATTTATCCTGGTGCAAGATGGATTCATCGTTCTGGTAAGGGACTTGAACAATTTGGATTAGGACAAATGAATGATGTACATATGTACCTGTTGAAATTCTTCCCAGACTCAACAGACGTATTCAAAGAGGTAGGAATTGCCGATGGTTTGTCTATCGTGATGAAAGATTCCCAAAAAGAAAGCAAGGGTTTTAAGTATATATACTCTAAAGGTGGTGAAGAGGTTTCCATATATGCTGACAATCCTGGAGAGAAGTTATTCCCATTAAATCCTCTTGATGACAAGATCGTTCATTGCTTAGAAAGCATGATTTCTAAATACGCTTGTTTACACGAATCCGTTCTGTCTCAAAAATTATTCTCTATTGAGAGTGATTTCGTAGAAAAGAATCCCAACTTGGTTAGAGAATATAATGAAGACGAGTCTTTTGATCCAGAAACAGAAATCAAACTCTTCACCAATGATAAGGCAGGAAAGAGCGGAAGAGCACGATGGTATATTGCCAATAAAGATGTTATAACCACAGGAATTGAATATTTGGATAGATGGAAGGTTATTGTTTCAAGTGCCAACGCCGGAGGTCAGAAGCGTAGCAACCAAATTGCAATCGTCGATAACCATAGCGCATTCGGTCGCTCTCGCGTGGCATTGAAAACCTTTGCTACAAAGCAAGAAGCCAAAAACTTCTTCAAGTACGCAACAAGCGAAATTATCCGCTTCGCCTTCCTCCTTACCGACGAGTCCCTCACCTCACTTGCCAAGAAAGTCCCCGACCTATTGGACTACTCTGATAATAATGGGCTTATTGATTATAGCGGCAATGTGAACGAACAGCTCTACACGCTATTTGGTATTGATGACCAAAATCAACAGCATATTAGAGAAGTGTTGGCAAGTAAGAATACTAAAGAGTAACTTTAAATTATATAAGCAGTCCCCGTAAACTAAGAAGTAAGTGAAGTTTACGGGGATTTGACACATCCTCATAAATCAATATTTTTATTTCTTATTTTGTGTGGGAAATATAGTTTTTCTATTATCTATGTATATTTAAGTAAGAAATAGGATAGCCGCAGAGCACTTAGGATTCCGACATCAATTCACACATTCTACAAATAGTAAAAGACCCTGCAGAAATTTCACTGTCTGCAGGGTCTTCTGTGTTGTTTACAATGTTAATCTACATTGTATTGAGTGAGACAGTGCCTGTCCCCATGCCCTTTTATATAAATCAATTAACATAACTAATAATCCAATTTAGCGATTGTCGCCTGATCATCCATTTCTTTTGCTATGCCTTTGTATTGCTCTGAGAGGTCACCAAAGACTTTCGCTACATGCGGATATAACAACTGGCATTTCTTTCTCAAATCATCAAAATATTCTGCATTACTGCGCTCAATATCTCCACCATCATAACCTCCACGTGATGTGAAACCTCTTTTGTTGAACAAACCAATATTATAATTATGGAACAATTCCTCCGAATTCAATTCTTCCATCAGACCAAAAAGTTCCATTGGTGGCCAATTCCTCACATCTTCAGGATACTTCGCAAATAACCCTCCTATCTGGTGATAGGCGAATCTTTCCCTATCCTTTTCTTTTGCCAATTCCACAGCTCTCACCGTCCATTCTTTCAGATAGGCTAAATCAATATTACCATCTTTGTCAATACCTGGTATTGTATTCCACTCCCTTAGAAGATAAAATGCTCTCAGTGCATTGTTCTTTTTAATCGTCGCATCCTCTTCTGTCTCGACGTGATTTATTACCTCTTCTGTTTCGTGCTCTGGTCTATATAGATATGTTAGGAGTTCTACAAACAACTGCGGTTCCTCTGTCATTTTTTCATAAATCAAGCTGACATTCGATTTCGAGGAGTGGTGACTTATAAATGGAACAAACAACCATTCCAACTTAAACAGAATCTCTTTATCTGCATCTGGTCGTTTATGAAGCTCTTCCATATAGCTTTCTAATGCCAGCATATCTATTTTTTCGTTAACATCTAATGAACAACTTAGACATTCCCAAAGAAGATTCTGTAGCATACTCGTGGGTAGCTCTTTACAATAATGCCAGGATCCATTCATAGCATCCAAAGAACGGCCTACCAACCTCAACTTATTTAAGACAAGCAAAGTCATTTCGCTATAAGGGCCATAAGTTCCACCACGATAATTTGTCCAATATCGTGTTTGAATTCTTTTTGGTAGCGTTTCTATATAGTCAAATAATACAGGAGAAGGCCACATGTCTAATAAAAATACAGATGCTTCTTCCTCAGACAATTCGTAGTGCATGCCATCAAAGTAATTAATAAGCTTCTCCTCGCCTAAAGCACCTTCATAACCTCTTATATAGCCATTTGTAAATAGTTTGTCATCCTGATTTCCAAGCAATGTCAACACTTTTTCAGTCAAACCGTCAGTCTCATAAAAGCATCCCAACGAACGACCATATTCAAAGGGTTCTTTTACACTCTTTCTAATTTCAAGAACATCATCTATAGTCAAATTGTCCAGCCATTCTTTTACTGCGTCGCCTCGCATTTTATCCAAAATCTTCATATTGTAATGAAGATCTTTTTCATTCTCTCCCTTTTTCTCTTCGAGTAGCCGGGGCGACATCTCATCAAATAGCCATTTATTCTTTTCTATGATATTAGCTGGCGATAAGTATTCATATGCCATTTTCATATCACTTATTTCAGTTTCAGTCATTCGCAGGTCGTCGTCAGCTTTAATGATATTCTGGTACCATAATGTTTCGCGAAGTTCTTTCCTTGTTTCTGGATATTGTCCTCTTAAAGATGCCACAGTTTCCTTTATCCAATTTATCAGTTTTTGCCTGAGAACAAGAGGTATTGGCTCTATCTTATCAATAAGCTCTGCCAGTCTGTGATCATCTCCATCATATACAGCCATCAGCTTCTCACAGGCAAACTCTGTTATTTTCCAAATATCCACATAAGCCGCACCTTTCGGTACAACCATATCATAACCACGCCATTTAAGTTGGTGAGTGCCGGAAGAGACTGCGTGCCGTTTCGGTAATAGCGAAATTAGGAAATCCCAATTCTTGGAATAATCACATCTCAATACAACATCTATAATAGACAGTCTTTGATCTATCGTTGCTGTAGTATGAGGTAACCAGGGGAGAAAAATGTCAACCAAACTATTAAAAGGTCGGTTACTAAGCCTTCCACCTGGGTCTTTCTCTGACAACATCAATAGTATTTCTGTCACATCCTTCAATGATTCTGGTAGCCAAGCAAGACTTTCTAATGCCCAAAGCAAATATGGATGATTGCTTTCTGGCGCGATGATGCCTTCCTTCTCATTGAACATAGACATTACAGCTGAGTTTTCTTCCATTAAGGACCGTTTCACCTCTTCCAAAAATACCGATGGAGAAGACTCTGCAATCAAAGGAAGAACTTTCGCCATATTATTCCATCTACAAGCACTTGCTCCGCTTACCACTTGCCGCAGTACGTTGTCTACCTCCTTTTGCAAAGAATACTCTACCTTTAGTATTTGATTTCCATGCCATGCAAGTATAATCAGAGAATTAAGCAATCCCTGTTTAAGTTGATGAGAATATGTGTCATCCTCACAAGACAACACCTTAACCGACAATGCCTTTAATTCATTTATATGTTCTTTTCGAATGAGACGGGACATATCCGACCATAAAGACAAAGGCGAGGTAATCCTCCAAAGTGCGCCTACAGACATGACGGGTGGAACAGGCTTTTGAGACCAACGAGCCATTAATGTTTGGAAATCATTATATTCCATTTTTGACAATGAGGCCATCACCTCTTTATCACCATCGCAATTCTCATTCCATCTCTCAACGATAAGCGCAGGCACTAATTCTATAACATCATCGTTGTACAGCCAGTCCACCCGAAATATAGGGAAACCTAAAGCCTTTTTTATCATCGTAAGATTGCACGAACAATCTTTGACAAGTCTTTTTGCTTTTTCCTCCTCAATACCACTTTTCACTAAAGCGCTTTCTAATCGGAATCTGTCTGGACTTGGGAGTTCTACAACCTCCAAATTGAAGTCATCACCAGGTCCCAATGGTACAAGAACAATCTTACCATTGGCTACTGCTTGGAACAAAACAGAAGGATTATCAAAATCTGGTACAAGGTTTATCATTCCTTGTTGAACACCCATTTGTCTGAATGCGGCCTTATCGTCCACCACAATTGTTTTGGCATAAAAATCCTTTTGTTCATTTTCTGGAAACAACTTTCCTGCCGCCAATATAAAAGCCAAAGCCTCTTCTTTAGACGAAGCACGATATGCTCTTATGGTTGGGCTAGTAAGTAAATCTTTCAACTGCAAGGCAATATCCTCACGACCTGCAGTATAAAAGGATGCATCCAATTTTATCCCGTCCCATTCCAAAAGCTCTTTCAAAAGATCACTGCCTGATATTAAATTGTTAGCCGGCATTCCTACCAATTGTGAGAACCAAATATCTACAGATGGGACAGACAGAATCCATTGTACAAGCAATGTGCTATCATATACCCGAACATCTTTCCAAATACCGTCCTTCTTTTTCTCTTCTTCCCAGTCTTTCTTGTTGCCCCAACACCTAGGTGTCATAAATATAAAAGTGGTCTCAGATTTGTTTAGTCCTTCATAGTTATTACTAGACCTAGTAGTATAATCCCTCTCTGCCTTGGTCTTGAAATCTTTGTTTGTTCCAAACTCTAGAATACACTTTCCTTGGGGAATATATGCCGTTCCCCGCACAGTTTCAACTTCACCATCAAAACCGCCCATATTCACTGCACTCCCAAAAGGTATATCACACTTCGTCAACTCGGGTGTCGAGCCATATACCAGTTTCTGAATCAACAATGGAAAATCGCCCTTAGCATTGTAGGTATCAGCCCACTGCTCTATTTGTGATCTGTCTAACAACATCGTATATTGATTTCTCTGATTAAACATTCTGCTTTATATCTTTTATAGTTCTGTTATATCCAGAAGTTTTTTAATCTCTCTACCTTGTTTTACTTTCATCTTACCCAGGTTGCTTCTCGCTCTAATCCCTCAGTCTTATAAATGTTGTTGATGTGGCGCACAATTGATGTTCTATCAGTATTGAACAATTCAGCCATCTGCGCTTGTGTCAGCCACACAGTCTCATTCTCCATACGGACATCAATCTGTATCTGTCCGTCTTCGCTTTGATAGATGATTATCTCTTTTGTCATATCTTACACAATAAATATATGCAAAGATAATGATATTTCCATAATTACAAGTTTGTGTCTGTCATTAATCTGTAACTTGCGTTATAATTCCTCATCCTTGTCCTCTTTCCGTCCAATCCCCAAGCCAAACAAAAAGAACGCAGCCATGAGGCATTAGGAAAATGCAAGAAGTAAGCGAAACGTGAGTTTTTGAGTTAATAAGTTTTTGAGTTTAGAAAGTCTATACTTCCGATTTCAACACCATGTAAGCAAACCGCAGGATTTGCCTACCCATATGCTACGAAAATTATGTACAGGATTTACCGTAAAGTCATGAGTTATAGCTCATAATCCCATAACATTAATCCTCATTTCACTTTTCGGGGGAATATGTGGGTGAATTTACCTTGGGAAAATGTTAAAAAACAAGATTTCAAGATTATTTTTGGGAGAAAAGTGTTGTACGTATGATATTTTGTCGTAAATTTGCGTCAAATAAAAGCAACACCATACTTTCTTGTATGGTATAGAGCCACTTACGAGTGGCTTTTTTTATATCGAAAACACATGAAAAGAGTAACGTTTTATATTGATGGGTTCAACTTCTATTTTGGCCTGAAACGAACTAAGAAGATGCATTCGGAGTGGGCACAGTTCTATTGGATAGATATGGTCAAGCTCTGTGAAAGTTTTCTTGGCAAGGACCAAGTATTAGAAAAGGTGGTGTATTTTACTGCATCTCCACTTAGTCCACAGAAAAACAGCAGACAAAGTGCTTTCTTGAATGCGAATAAATTGATTAATGGAGACCGCTTTGAAATTGTTCGCGGAAAGTATCTAGAGAAACATATTGTTTGCCCATATTGTAAAAATGACATTACACGTCCTGAAGAGAAGAAAACCGATGTCAATATCTCGATAAGGATGATTGCTGATTGTGTGTTAGATAAAACCGATACAATAGCTCTTGTTAGTGCTGATAGTGACTTGGTTCCTCCATTGGAATTTATACAGAAACAATATCCCCAAAAAGGAATAAAGGTCTATTTCCCACCTTCTAATTATAGCTCGGACTTAAAGGACAATCTACTGCATCATCGAAGCAAACCTGTGCTGATGAATAAGAATAGGTTAAGATTCTTAAATGCTATTATGCCCGATGTCGTAGAAAAGGATGGGAAAAAATATACAATACCTGAGAAATGGAAACTGAATTCAAAATAAGGAATTGATTACCATTATTTCATATCAGTCCTCCAAGTTTATAAAGATGCTACCCAGCTCGGGCTTTGCCCCCAAGCGGCCGATGCGGTAGGAGTTGTAAAGCGAGAGGTTCTTGTGCAAGCCGAAGGAGTCGCCACGGGAATATTCTGACGAAGCGGGCCGACTTTTGCGTCAGTACCAGACTGGCGTGTTCATTCTGCCTCATATAATCGAAAATGAAATCATACAGTCTGGTTGCAAACTGAATGATTTCATCGACTTGTCCTCCTACAGCAAAGAACCAAGAAAGATATTTTCAAAGCTATATTCAACCATTCATTTCATCCGGGATTTCCTCAGGAAGAAGCGGACGTTTTTTCCAAGGAATCAAGAACAGCAATACTACCATCATCAGGATGACTGCCCAAAGCGTATAACCGGCCATTCCTTTTACCGCCAGAAGCATCGATTGCAAGGAAGCCATTTTCAAGCCCACCGGCCAAGCCATGTCGGGTGAAAGTGTAGTGGTCAGATTGCTCAAATGCTGGAGCTGGAAGTATTGCATGCCACAACCATAAAGCGAAGCACCTATAGCCGGGCCAAGAATGCTTCGGCCACCCAGCATCAGGCAAATCCAAGTAGGCATCAACCGATAAGGCAAGCGTTGATAGGCATAAATCATGCAGATGCTATACAGGATGAAATGCCCCCAATTACGGATGACGGTAATGAATATCATATCACTATAAGTGGTCTGCATCTGCACGCTGTTGTAGGTCCACCACATGGTATAACCGAAGATGGCAAATCCCAAAGCCATCACCCATTTGTAGCTCACCTTGAACTTCATGCGAAGCACCACCACCGTAATGCAACCGATGAGATAGCCCAATGGTCCCCAATTCGTGAGTTGGTTCTGCGTGAACGTATCGAGCTGCAAACCTACTGCCGTCATCACATTGGTCAGTGCCGACGAAGTGTTGAGAATATTTGCCAACGTATAGACAATGATTGCCACCCATACATTGCGGTACTTGAACAATTCCATACGGAAGTAGCGGTCTTCTTCCTTTCGTTCCAACGTGATTCCTGTAAAAGCTAGCACACCCAAAACGAAGACACCGAGAGCCGTCCATATATACGGAGAATCGAACCAATCAAGCGTCTTTCCATAAACGAAGATATATGCCAAGCCACCTAATATCATGCAAATGCTGACAAAGTCGGGCAGATATTTCAAACCACCATCCAATCTCCATGGACGGAATGGACAATGCCCGTCGGGAACTACCGGAGCATCATCGGGAGACATGGCCGATTCGCTCACACCGCTCCACTCCCTCGGCTTCTCCAAGACTGCAATCAGAATCATCAATACCGCCAAAATAGCATTCCACAAGCGAGGCACTTCCGACCACAGATGCCAATCGGCAAACCAAGAACCCAACCAAATGCCCAAGACGGCTATGGACATAAAATAGAGGTTAGCAAACGGAACCATGGCCGACTTGCCCATCTCCACTTCGTCCCATTGGGCAGTTGTCCGCCCATCTCCCTTAGGACCGAGCA
>JAFVTL010000100.1 GCA_017503235.1 Bacteroidaceae bacterium
TACGTTGAAGTTCTGTCGTTTTGCTGCACCGGTTATTACGGTATTGAAGAAGGTGTTCAGTCCTCTCTCCAATTTGTTGGTCCGTTCTACATTTATTGCCAATAAATTGGTGGCGAAGCGTAACTATAACATTTCTGTCGATGATCTTTCGCAGGCTTTGGAATTGACTGATAAGGATGAGATTTCGGAAGAAAGCAATATTCTTGAAGGAATTATTCGTTTTGGAGCTGAGACTGCTAAGGAAGTTATGACACCACGTCTGGATGTGGTGGACTTGGAAGTCAGTGCCAGTTTTAAGGAAGTTTTGAATTTTGTGGTGGAAAACGGTTATTCCCGTGTTCCGGTTTATGAAGATTCCCGTGACAATATTAAAGGTATTCTTTATATCAAGGACTTGCTTCCTCATTTGAAAAAAGACGATTCTTTCAAATGGCAGAACCTTATCCGTCCGGCTTATTTCGTGCCCGAAACCAAGATGATTGATGATCTGCTTCGTGATTTTCAGGCCAACAAGATTCATATTGCAATTGTAGTGGATGAATTTGGTGGAACTTCCGGTATTGTAACGATGGAAGACATCATTGAGGAGATTGTAGGTGAAATCAATGATGAGTATGATGAAGACGAACGTTCTTATGTGAAGATAAACGATCGTACATACGTGTTCGAGGCCAAGACATTGCTTTCTGATTTTTATAAGATTGTTAAGGTGGATACAGATAGCTTTGAAGATATAGAAGGAGATGCGGATACATTGGCCGGGCTGTTGTTGGAGATAAAAGGAGAGTTCCCCAAATTGCATGAAAAACTGGAATATGACCGTTTCCTATTCGAGGTGCTTGAGATGGATGCTCGCCATATTTTGAAAATTAAAGTCGTTCTTGGCGACCCAGTAGATAATTAAGGAAGAAATGCCTATCTATCGTACATATAAACAAGGTGATTTGGTGGTAGGTGTATGGAAAGTGGATGAAACGGTAGAGCAATTACGCTCCATGTTTCATCAATTTTCTATATACGAAGACGGTTTTATGCGTTTTTCTGCAGAAAAACGGAAACAGGAATGGCTGGCTATCCGTGTATTATTGAAAGAATTATGCGGTGAGGAAAAGAAGATAGCCTATCTTCCGTCGGGTAAGCCTTATTTGGAAGATGGAAGTGCATTTGTCAGTTTCTCGCATACATCTGGATATGTGGCGGTGGCCCTTCATCCTTCAGCTGAAGTAGGTATTGATATAGAGCAATATGGAACGAGAGTTCAACGGGTTGCTTCCCGTTTTATTCGAGAGGACGAAAGGGTATCCATCGAGTCTGGTGATGAAATTTATGGCTTGTTGCTGCACTGGTCGGCCAAGGAAACGATGTTTAAATTAATGAAGGATAATGCGGTTGATTTTGTCGACCATTTACGTATCATGCCTTTTATACCACAAAAATCCGGAACCTTTGAGGGACGCGAATATCGCAGTGAACAAAAACAGAAGTTCCTTATCCACTATAATACGCATCCCGATTATGTCTTGACTTTTGCTTTTTTAGAGTAAATCAACTTTTTGTAAATTCACCTGCGATAGGTTGGTTCATCAGTTCACGGATTTCCTTATCAGACTTGCCATGGCCGAGTAGGAACATCAATTTGGTAATCAAAGCTTCAACAGTACTGTCATAACCACTGATTACTCCGGCATCCAATAAGTGAAGACCGGTTTCATAGCGTCCCATTTCTACCATTCCGGTCGGACATTGGGAGATATTGACGATGACAATTCCTCTTTCTGTTGCTTCTTTCAGAAGTTTGATGAACCAAGGTTTTTGTGGTGCATTCCCCGAACCGTATGTTTTGAGTACAACAGCTCGAAGTCCTGGAGTATGAAATATATTTCGGATAATGTTTTCCTGAATACCTGGGAAAAGAGTCAATACGATGACATTGGTATCGTACAAGTAATACGGTTTCAGCGGAAGAGTCGGATCCGCTTTATGAATCTTGTCGTATTCATACTTGATATGGATACCGGCTGTAGCCAGAATCGGGTAGTTGTATGAACGGAAAGCATTGAAGTTTTCTGCATTGATTTTGGTGGTACGGTTGCCACGAAGCAAGTGGTTCTCGAAGAAAATACAAACTTCAGGAACAACTGCCGTTCCATCCGGATGCTTGGCTGCTGCTATTTCCACTGCGGTGATGAGATTTTCTTTGCCGTCAGTACGGAGCTTACCAATCGGTAACTGGCTTCCAGTGAGGATAACCGGTTTACTCAAATCTTCCAACATGAAGCTCAGAGCAGATGCGGTAAATGCCATCGTATCCGTTCCGTGCAGAATCACGAAGCCGTCGTAGTTGTCATAATTCTCGTAGATAATCTTCACGAGCTTCGACCATAGCGAAGGTTCCATGTCCGAAGAGTCGATAGGAGGGGTGAATTGATAGGAATCGATACTGTAATTGAATCGCTTCAATTCAGGTACATTTTCTATCAATTGGTCGAATTTGAATGCTTCGAGTGCACCAGTTTCCTGATTCTCTACCATACCGATAGTGCCACCGGTGTAAATTAACAAAACGGAAGGATAGTTGGGCCTGCTCATGATGTATGTTCTATGAATTTGTGGCACAAAGATAGTAAATCTCTGTATATGTGACAAAAAGTTCTAACTGTTTTTTTTTGTTACTTTATCAAATTCATCATGAACAAATCAGACTTTTCACCAAAAACCAAACGACTGGAACGAGTAAAGACGGTAGCATATTCAGTGTCTTGCAGTCTTTTAGCTTGAGCAAAGAGAGTCCCGAAGCGACAATCATCAGCCCACCTACAATCAATAATTCTGCCATAAGTGCATCACTGATGGCGGTACTCGATACCTTTGCTACCAGATAGAACATGCCTTGCCAGCAAAAGAGGACGGGTGCTGCCAATATCATCCAGATACCATAGGTTCTGGCAAAGACAGCCGATGTCACCAAGTCGAGTGTGGCATTGGTATAAAGAAAGGTGTTATCACCCTTCAATGCGCTGATGACTGGTCCGAGCATGGCAAGAGGACCGATGCAATAGAGCAGAATGGCTGTGGACAATCCGTCGGCAAGATTGTTGTTCCGATTGCCTTTCGATCGTCTGTTGATGATGTCAGCAAATCGTCCGTTCAAGTTCAGGGCGGTACCGATTACACTTCCTATGGCTATTGAAACAATGAACAGCACCGGATATTCGCTCTTGCTGAAATTGCTTATCACCGCATTGAGACCGATACCCAAACAAGCCAACCCCAGTCCTGTATAGATTGTTTCCTTATACTTTTCCTTGATACCTCTGTTCATCGCAGCGCCTACGATACTGCCTACGATGATGGTGCAGGTGTTTACTATGGTTCCTATCATTTTTTTTATTTAGCTTATTTATCTATTCAAATAAATTGTCGAAGTTGTAATCTCCTTCGAGGTCAACAATCGGACAATATTAAAATATGGATCATTCATTGATTCTTGCTCTCACTTTGTTCCAGGCATGGGTACCGAACAAGCAGCATTCACGCATCGTTTTCATCATCGAGGTGAAACGGTTGGCTGGAATGACGAAACTTAGTTCATAGGCTCCGACATAAGGGCGGACTGATGGATCGAACAGCCCAAGGAAGGTGCGATGACCGCCTATCCGGTTCTCTCTCACCGCCTGACTGACCACTGCCGAGCATCCTGACCCGAAAATGGCACAGACTGCATCTTCTCGGTCGTTGTCGAAATAAGCCCAGGTGGTAAGTCCCGAAAGCATGTCGGGAGTAGCCAAGAAAAGCAGTCCTTCCATTCCTTCAAAGGATTTCGCTTGGTCAATGCGGACGAAGTTCAACCATTTCCCGGTAAAAGATTGCAGCTCCAAACGTGCCACATAGTCTATGACCTGTTGTGGTGTTTGTTTGTATTTTTCTTTCTGTGAAACGAAGCCGGGGATATAATCGTTCATCGGTGCATAGCCCGTGTAGAGTTTTCCGCCTCCGCAACCGATGATATCGGCGTTGAGGCTGATGGGGTATCCTTCTCTTACACTTGCTATTCCTTTGAAAAAACATCCATTGATTTTCTCAGTCTTTGCGATGGGTGTGTCACTATAATAGAAAAGGATGGGAA
>JAFVTL010000101.1 GCA_017503235.1 Bacteroidaceae bacterium
GCACATATCAAGTATAAGGAGGCTTACACCTTGCTCGAAACCAAACGGAAGAGCGTGGAACTGGCTACTCAAAACTATGATGTGGTGAACTATCGCTATGTCAATGACTTGGCTTTGATAACCGATTTGCTTGATGCTTCGTCGCAGAAGCTTGATGCGGAACTGCAAGCGGTGAATGCACGTATCAATATCCTTTATCATTACTATCAACTACATTATATTTCAGGAACCTTATAAACTTATATCATTATGGACAAGAAAAGAAAAAAGATACTCGCCAATATCGTTATCATTGCTTTCATTCTTTGTGGCATCGGTTGGATTGCTTCGTTGTTTATCCACATTGGCGGTGAACATACCAACAATGCCCAAGTGCGTCAAAACATCGTGCCGGTGGCTGCTCGTGTGCAAGGTTTCATCAAGGAAATCCGCTTTGATGAGTTTCAATCCGTGCAGAAGGGAGATACTTTGGTTATAATCGAAGACAGTGAATACCGACTCCGTTGGGCGCAGGCTAAGGCAGATTATCAAAATGCCTTGGTGGGGAGGACTGCGATGGAAACAGGTATTTCAACCATTCAGAACAACCTTTCGGTGACGGATGCTGGGATGCAGGAAATAGAGATTTTGATGAAGAATGCCGAGGCTGACTATAACCGGTTCAAGGTGTTGCTTGAGAACAGGGCAGTGACGCAACAACAGTTTGACGGTATACAGACCAAGTATGAATCATTGAAGGCGAAGCTTGAAACCATGAAGCGGCAGAAGCGGAGCACCAGTTTGGTGAAGACCGAACAAATCCAACGGTTGGAGCAGAACGAACTGCGCATCGAAGTGGCGAAAGCGGCTCTTGACTTGGCGGAACTGAACCTTTCCTATACTGTGGTGTTGGCTCCTTGTAGCGGAACGATGTCGAGAAAGAACATACAGGTGGGCGAGTTGATGATGCCGGGCAAGCCATTGTTTTCGGTGATTGACCATAGCGACAAGTGGGTGATTGCCAACTATCGTGAAACTCAGCGTGAGAACATTCATGTAGGCGATAAGGTGGAAATCGAAGTAGATGCTTTCCCAAGCTATATTTTTGAAGGACGGGTAGAGGCCATCTCGAATGCTACGGGAGCGCAGTATTCGCATATCGCTCCTGACAATTCGGCTGGCAATTTTGTGAAAGTGGAACAGCGCATCCCCGTGAAGATTGTTTTTACCGGAGGCAATGACCCGAAGCTGCTGGAACAACTCGGTGCGGGTATGAATGTGGAATGTAAAGTGTTGAACTGATATGGCATGGCAACAAGGACCTTTCCGTTTCATGAACTTTAGGGAATGGGTACCCGACAGGTGCCGTTTCTGGGTGTATATTCTGTTTCTTGCGATATTCCAATTCTCCAACGGTATGTATTTTACAGCGATGGCGCAGATGCAGGGCGAACATTCCTTGACCATGAACGATGTAAAGATGATGAGCCATGCCGTGCTCATCGGACTGACGTTGTACTTTCCCTTGGCATTTCGCTTGAAGTTCTGTTTCACCAACCGCACTTCGTTGATGGTGGCAGCTATGGGATTGGCGGTGTGTAACCTCATCGTGCCGCACATCACCCATCCATTCTTGTTGGTGGTCGTGGGATTCATTGCCGGGTTGTTTCGTCTGTATGGTACGTTCGAATGCCTTTCCAACATTCTTCCGAAGATTACACCCACGTATAATTATCCCGTGTTCCTGTCGTTCGTGTTCTTCGTGGTATTGGGAGTGATTCATGTGTTCGATGCCATCAGTATGCACATTATTTATTATGATGATTGGCAACATCTGCATACGTTGGCCATAGGCTTGTTGCTGATGGTGATACTGTTGGCAGGTGTTTTGATGCGTCCTTTCCGTCCGATGCAGAAAATGCCGTTGTTGGGAGTGGATTGGTTGGGGATGCTTTTATGGGCAATATTCATTCTTTCGGCGATATTCGTGGTGCAGTATGGCTATCAGCTCGATTGGTTTCATTCTTTGTATATTCGTGTGGCTATGGGTGCGTGTTGCATCGCCTTGGGTTTCAATATTGCCCGGATGACCTATATCCGTCATCCGTTTATTGAAGCGGCGGCCTTTCGGGTGAACAATCTGACCTATCTGTTGGTTGCTTTCTTGTGTTTGTCGATTCTCTTGGCATCGAAAAACACGCTTCAGAATACCTATACAGGGGCTGTACTCCATTGGGATGCACTGAATCTCAGTCGGCTGAAGTGGTTTGAGTTCCTCGGATCATTGTTGGGTGCATTGTTTTCTTGCCATGCCTTGATTCGCCTGAAGTGGGGGCATAAGCTGGTGACGTTTTTCGGCTTTTCGATGATATTGGTGTATGTGGTTTCCATGTATTTCTTGGTTTCTCCGATGACGAATATCGAGAAGTTTTACCTTCCGTTGGTGTGTTGCGGCGTCGGACAGCTTTGCATCTTCATTGCCTTGACGGTTTATGTCCAAGCCATGGCTCCGTTCAAGAACTACTTCCAAGTGCTTTGTATCTTGGGATTTGTGCGTACAGGTATCGGTTCGCCTATTGGTGATACGCTTTATCAGCATGGCATAACGGGGGTGATGAACAGGTATTTGGCTGCTAACTTTAACACTTCGGATGCAATGGTCTTTACCATTCAGGAATTGTATGGCTATACGTTTGTTTTCGGGATAGGAGTATTGATACTGCTTGCTGCTTCCCGTTTCAAACGGAACGTGAAGAAACCGATACCTACCCTACGGTTGCTTTATGCGTTGGTGAAACGGAAAGCAAAGGCCTAACTTCATTCTACTATGACATTTGAGCAAAAACTGCCTTCAGCCTTCAGACTCCTTGATAATCAGTTTGTTTGCGCTGAAGGCAGCTCCCTTTCTGCCTTCAGCTTGGTTTCATTCCACCTCCACCACCCGATACATATTCCCCTGCACCGTATGCACTCGTTCCGCCATGAGTGAACAGGAGTTGGCATCAATTGTTTCTATTGCTTCATCTTCCTTTTTCTGAACTCCAAAGGTGAACATCCTAATTGCTGCTTGACGAACTTTCCGAAGAAAGAAGGATTGGGGAAATCCAGCATATTGCAGATTTCCTTGATGCTGAGATTGGTTTCGAGCAGCAAATGACGGATGCGTTCTGTCAGTTGTTCCCGAATCCATTCGGAAGGAGTCTTGCCTGTTTCGTTGCGGACAACGACCGAAAAATATTTGGCGGAGATGCAGAGCCGGTCGGCATAGTATTGTACGCTCCGTTCTTTCAGACTGTTCTCGGACAAAAGGACAAGGAAGCGTTGGGTGATGGTGCCGGACGCTTTATTGTTGATGGGGTTTTCTTGTATTTTGTTCTCTTCCTTGAGCTTCAGGCAGATACCGATGATTTCATGGATGGCAGCGTTGATAAGCAACTGAATGACGCGGTGGCTATGATTGTGTTTTGTTCTTGTCAGTCGTTTCTCTATGAACGACCGATAGCTTTCCAGCAAAATCCGATCGTCTTCTGATAAGGGGATGAGTGGATTGTTGGTGAAGAGTAGCCAATGGCTGACGGTTTGGCTTGGTTCACGGACGATGTCTTGCAGGCGGTCATTGGTGACGGCAATGATGGAACAACGGAAATCGGTGCTTATCATCGCTTCGGTCAAAACATGCAGGCGACTGCACACAAGCAAATGCCGGGGAGTGGTGTCGTAAGTCTTTCCGTTGATGTTCACTTGCATGTGTCCCTCCTTGCATAGCACAAAGATGGTCATGTCTCGATTCTGCATGGTCTCTTCGCGGGGCAGGTTACGGATGTCATCTACTATCAGGATTCCTTCGTCTGCGTAAGTCACTTCTCCCTTTTCCTTGGCTCTTGTCAGGGCCTTTTCGATGGTCTGCTGGATGTCTTTCTTTTCTTTCATGTCACGAAATTAGGGAAAATAGGTCAGATAATCGTGTCTGATGCGTTTTATTTTTTGTCCCGGATGTATGATATATAACTTTCGGGACGTTTGGCGTAACTTGAAGGACACGAGGGTATGTTCTAATTGGAATATTTTTGCATCAAAAAAAGTATTCAACGAGAACATCATGAAAGAAAAGAAGCGCATTGTGACTTTGTTGTTGGGACTTGTCATGACGGTGTCCCAACCGTTGAAGGGGCAGGTAACGGAGCTGACTTTGCGGGATTGCCTGATAAGGGCGATTGAATGTAACCTGTCGATGAACATCCAACGGAATGAAGTGGAAAGTGCCAAGCAAGGCATTGCGGAAAATCGTGCCAAGCTGTTGCCGCAAATCAATGGCTTTGCCAATTACGGGCATAACTTCGAGCCGGTGGTGTCGGCTACTGACCAGTCGTTTGCCGGTGGAGCGGATTATTGGATTACGCATACGTTGCCTTATTCGTTCAGCACGGGAGCACAACTTAGTATGCCTTTGTACAATCAGACCTTGCTGACTTCGCAGAAGTTGGTGAAGTTGGTGGCGGAAGCCAGCGGACTGAAGTTGCAGAAAGCACGGGAGGACTTGATGATGAACGTCTGCAAGATGTATTATATGGCTCAGGTCACGACCGAACAACTTCGGTTGATTGACGACAACATCAAGCAACTGACCGGACTTCGTGACCATACGGAAGCCTTTCTGGAAAACGGTATGGTGCTGGAAGTGGATTTACAACGGGTGGACTTGAATTTGCAGAACTTGCAGACTGCCTCCGACAATGCCCGACTGACTTTGCGACAGCAGTACAACACCTTGAAGTATGTGATGAACTTTCCTGCCGATGAGGAAATCCGGGTGACGAGTGCCGACATTGATGCTCTTCCCCAAGCGGATGCAACGGGGATAAGTGAAAGCCTTCCCGAATTGCAGCTGTTGTACAAAAGCCATGAAATGGCAGAAAAGCAGCTGAAGCTGGTAAAGCAGGGTTATCTTCCTTCACTTTCACTCACAGGATTTGTACAATGGAGTGCTTGGTCGAAGGAGTTTGACCGGTGGTTTCATCAAGGACCGGAGAATGACCTTTGGAATGCATACGGATTCGGACTTTCCTTGCGTGTACCTATCTTTGATGGCTTCGATAAACGGCAGAAGACACGGAAAGCCAAGTTGGCGGTGAACAGTGCTCAAGTGAAGTTGGAAGACTCACGGGCGGCTTTGGACAATCAATACCGCAATGCGGTGATGGAGCGTGACAATGCCATGCGAACCTATCAGCAGCAGAAGGAAAGTTATCGCTTGGCAGAAAAGGTCTATCAGGTGACAAGCGACCAATACTTGGAAGGGGTAACGACGATGACCGCCGTGATGCAGGACCAAATCAGCATCAACCAAGCCCGTGCAGCTTACGTCAATGCACACCTCAACTATCAGTTGGCCAATCTGACTATCATTAAACTTACAGGACAAATCGAAAAATTATTGCAATGAAGAATATGAAACCGACCAAGGCCGTGATGACCCTTGTGGGCCTTGCCATCATTGGATGGGGAATTTTTGAGGGTATCAGTTTGTTGGTGGATCATCATTCCAACGAAACCAGTGACAGCGCACAGATTGAGCAGTACATCTCGCCCATCCATGTGCGTGCTACGGGCTACATTCACAAAATTTATTTTACCGAACATCAGCACGTGAAGAAAGGTGATACATTGTTGGTACTCGACCAACGGGAATATGCCTTGCAACTTCGCATGGCTGAGGCTAATCTGAAGGATGCGATGACAGGCGGCAATGTGCTGGATGCAACCATCGACCGTACCCGTCACAGTTCCTTGATGGTGGACAATAGTGTGGAAGAACTGGAAATCCGCATCCGTCAGTTGGAGAAGGACGTGCAACGTTATCAGAACTTGGTAGCCAAGAAGGCCGCTACTGCTTTCCAACTCGAACACATGCAAGTGGAACTGGACGCTGCCCGTCAGAAGTTGGCTTCCGTGCTTCGTCAGAAGAAGGTTGCCGATACGGGTGTGCAGGAAGCGAGTCTGCGCACCGGCAATATGGAAGCTGCCCGTGAAAAGGCGGAAGTGGCTCTTGAACAAGCCCGGCTGAACTATTCTTATACGGTTGTTCTTGCTCCATGCGATGGTCAGGTAGGTCGTCGAAGCATGGAGGAAGGACAATTCATTCCTGCTGGAACCGTGATTACCAATATCATCCCCGAACGGGAAAAGTGGGTGATTGCCAATTTCAAGGAGACACAGACGGGAAACTTGCATATCGGTCAGAAAGTGACGATGACCATTGATGCCATCGAAGGACGGGAATACGAAGGTCATATTACGGACATTGCTGGAGCCACGGGTA
>JAFVTL010000102.1 GCA_017503235.1 Bacteroidaceae bacterium
CAGATAGCCAATGAAAAAATCATCGAGTTGGCGAAGAAGTATGATGTCAAGCTGGTATGTACCAACGACGTGCATTTCGTGGATGAAGAAAACGCCGAGGCACACGACCGCTTGATTTGCTTGAGTACCGGAAAGGACTTGAATGACCCCAACCGTATGCTGTATTCTAAGCAGGAATGGATGAAGACCAAGGCGGAGATGAACGAAATCTTTGCCGATGTGCCCGAAGCATTGGCGAATACAGCGGCTATTTGTGACCAGGTGGAATTCTATAGCATCGACCATGCGCCTATCATGCCGAACTTCGAAATACCGGAAGACTTTGGTACGGAAGAGGGCTATCGGCAGAAATATACTGAAAAGGACTTGTTCGACGAGTTTACTCAGGATGAGAACGGAAATGTGGTGATGAGTGAAGATGCCGCTTTGGCCAAGATTGATAAGTTGGGCGGTTATGACAAACTGTACCGCATCAAGTTGGAAGCGGATTATCTGAAGAAACTGGCTTTGGAAGGGGCACGGAAGCGATATGGCGAAGTGTTGGATGAAGAAACCAGTGAACGTATCAAGTTCGAGCTTCACATCATGAAGACCATGGGTTTCCCGGGCTACTTCTTGATTGTGCAGGACTTTATCCGGGCGGCTCGCGAAGAACTGGATGTGTCGGTTGGGCCGGGCCGTGGCTCGGCGGCAGGTTCGGCCGTGGCCTATTGCTTGGGCATTACGCAAATTGACCCGATTAAGTACGATTTGCTGTTCGAACGTTTTTTGAATCCCGACCGTATCTCCTTGCCGGATATCGATGTGGACTTTGACGATGATGGACGCGGCAGAGTCTTGAACTGGGTAACAGAAAAATATGGTCAGGAAAAGGTGGCCCATATCATTACTTATGGTACGATGGCAACCAAATTGGCCATCAAGGATGTCGCTCGTGTACAGAAGTTGCCATTGTCTGAGTCCGACCGCTTGTGCAAGGCCATCCCCGACCGCTTGCCGAGCGGCAAGAAGATGAACTTGCCGAATGCCATTGAAGATGTACCGGAACTTCAAGAAGCGGAAGTCTCTACTGACCCGATTTTGCGGGATACCATCCGTTACGCAAAGATGTTGGAAGGAAACGTGCGAAATACGGGTGTACACGCTTGTGGTACCATCATTTGTCGGGATGATATAACCGATTGGGTGCCTGTCAGTACGGCCGACGATAAAGAAACCGGTGAGAAGATGCTGGTCACTCAATATGAAGGCTCTGTCATTGAGGACACCGGACTGATAAAAATGGACTTCTTGGGACTGAAGACTTTGTCTATCATTAAGGAGGCATTAGAAAACGTCCGCATGAGTAAAGGTATTGAGGTCAATATTGATGAAATCGATATTGACGATCCGTTGACTTATGCATTGTATTGTGAAGGGCGCACCATCGGTACGTTCCAGTTTGAATCGCCGGGTATGCAGAAGTATCTCCGGGAATTGGAACCCAATACTTTTGAAGACCTGATTGCGATGAATGCACTCTATCGTCCGGGGCCGATGGATTATATCCCTGATTTTATTGATAGAAAGCAAGGACGGAAACCGATAGAGTACGACATTCCAATCATGGAAAAGTACTTGAAGGACACTTATGGCATTACGGTTTATCAGGAGCAGGTGATGTTGTTGTCCCGTCTTTTGGCTGATTTTACCCGTGGTGAATCGGATGCTTTGCGAAAGGCGATGGGTAAGAAGCTGAGGGACAAACTGGACCAGATGAAGCCGAAGTTCATTTCGGGAGGACAGAAGAACGGTCATGACCCGAAAGTGTTGGAAAAGATTTGGGCCGACTGGGAAAAGTTCGCCTCTTATGCATTCAACAAGTCGCATGCTACCTGTTATTCGTGGGTGGCTTATCAAACGGCTTATTTGAAAGCTAATTTCCCGGCAGAATATATGGCGGCGACCATGACACGCAACATTTCCAATATTACGGAAATCACCAAGTTGATGGATGAAAGCAAGTCTCTTGGTATAAACACTTTAGGACCGGATATCAATGAAAGTTACATGAAGTTCTCCGTCAATCCGCGCGGAGATATCCGCTTTGGGTTGGGAGCCGTCAAGGGAGTGGGTGAAAGTGCCGTACAAAGTATCTTGGACGAACGAAGCAAGAGGGGGCCGTTTAAGGATATCTTTGATTTCGTCCAACGGGTCAATCTGACGGCGTGCAACCGAAAGAATATCGAAAACTTGGCCTTGGCGGGTGCCTTTGATGGATTTACAGGTATCAAGCGTGAAGATTTCTTTGTGAAGAATGCTAAGGATGAAACGTTTGTGGAAGTGCTTGTACGTTATGGGGGAAAATACCAGCTGGATAAGGCAGAGGCGGCCAATTCATTGTTTGGTGGAGACAATCAAGTTGAAATAGCTACTCCGGAGATTGTGACTGCCCCGTTGTGGAATGATTTGGAGCGTTTGAACAAGGAGCGTGAGTTGGTAGGTATTTATCTTTCAGCTCATCCGTTGGATGAATTTGCAGTAATATTGAATTATGTGTGCAATGTCCATATGATGGATTTGTCCAATCTGACACCATTGCAGGACCGTGACCTGATCATGGGTGGTGTAGTGACAGACATCCGTGAGGGGCAGACCAAAAAGGGGAATCCTTATGGGATAGCTAAGGTGGAAGATTATACGGGAGCTTTTGAATTTGCCTTTTTCGGTAACGATTGGATAGAGAAGAAGAACTTTTTCGTGCCGGGAATGTTTCTCTATATGAAAGGGAAATGCCAACCCAAGCAGTGGAAGAAGGATGAATATGAAGTTAAAGTCAATACCATAGAACTGCTGCCCGAGGTGAAAGATCAGGTGGTTGAGAGACTGACGGTTGAAACTTCTCTGGCTACGATAGACGATGAGATGATTGAGGAATTGGCCGCATTGGTCAAGGAACATCCAGGAAATGTGGAACTTTGTTTCCGGGTGCTGGATGAGGAAAATCAATATGTCGTGAATCTCTTGTCAAAGTCGGTGAAGGTTTCTGTCGACAAGGCCATCATGTCTTATTTGGATAGCCATCCTTCGTTGACGACCAAAATCAATTAGTCGTGTTTGATGAAGGTGTGTTGAAGAATAAAAAATAGGGAACTCGTTTTTTTTTCCGTTCCTTTCATTATATTTGCAAAAAAAGAGAATACAAACTGAAATTTTAAAAGATACAATTATGGCATTAGAAATTAAAGATGGCAATTTTGAAGAATTGTTGGCTACAGGCAAGCCGTTGGTAGTGGATTTTTGGGCAACTTGGTGTGGACCTTGCAAGAAGATTGCTCCCGATGTGGAAGCACTTGCAGAAGCCTATCAGGACCAGGTCATTGTCGGAAAGTGTGATGTGGATGAAAACGACGAACTGACCGGTCGTTTCGGAATCCGCAACATCCCTACTGTGCTTTTCATCAAGGACGGTGAAGTAAAGGACAAGACAGTCGGTGCTGTTACCAAGGCACAGCTGGAAGAAAAATTGAAATCACTCCTTTAATTCAGATTTAGGGAGATAAAGGAAGATATAAGGAGTTAATGGGAGATAAAAGGAGATAAATGTAGATAAAGGCCAATACATTTAGTGGATGTATTCATTTGCAAGACTATCGGCCTTTATCTCCCCCCAAGGAGTGAAGCGACTATCTCCCTTTAACTCCCTTTATCTCCCCAAAAAGCATAAATAACAACCATTAAACATATAACGATGGCAATGGAAGACGATTTTCTGTTGGATGCTGAGGAGGATGCCAGAGCGGTAGCCTTTATCCAAAACTACCTTCCGCAGGACTTGAAGGACAAGTTTACGGAAGACGATTTGTACTACATCCTTGACCTGATTGCTGAATACTACACATCCAGTGAATGTCTGGAAGCGGAACCCGATGAAGACGGTTATATCAACATTGACTTGGACGAAGTGGTGGATTTTGTAGTCAAGCAGGCTAAGAAAGAAGGCGAAATGGGGCCTTATGATCCCGAAGATGTCTTCTTCGTGGTGCAGGGCGAAATGGAATACGCTGACTCTTTGGAAGAAGAGTAATGTTATATGGGATTTGCAACCTTTTGCATTTCCCATATTTTTTTTCGTCACTTGCGTCATACTCATTGAATAACAAACTGTTAGAGTGCCGAATCCGGTTTCTTTTTTAATTTGTTCATCCACAGATATCGCAGATTATTCTATTCACCACAGAGTATACGGAGTCTCACAGAGTTTTTTAATCTGCCATGCGGATGGGATGGCTCACCACAGATTGCACAGCCTGAAAGGCTGAACCATGAATAGCCGCGGGTTTTCAAACCCGTGGAAATGAAGATGATATCCCTACACCCACCAGCCTGAAAGGCTGAACCTTGTGAATGGGGGCAGTTCAGTCTTTCAGACTGCATAGAGGGCAGTGAATCATCGATACCGGAGGCTTGAAAGCCCCCGGCTACTATAAAGTTCAACCTTTCAGGTTGAGAAAATTATCCCGTGTAATCCGCAGATGAGAAATAAAAAACTCTGTGTCTCCGTGTCTCTGTGTTCTATGATAAAGAATCAGCGTCATCCGCGGATGAAAAATGTATTTTGATACAACTTCCTACAGCAATGTGTTTGAGTTTCGTCTATACCGGACGCATGTAGTAGTAGTTCCCGTGGTTGGTATGCTTGTATTTGATTTCCATCCCCGACAGCCGATGACTCAGCTGTTTGGCCGAAATGCCTCTCAGCGCAGCAGAATTTTTTCTGGTCATGGCTCGGAACATTTCCGCGGCCGTCATCCATCGTCCTTCCTTTTCGTCCTCCGGTGCCCGGAAGCAGGCAAAGAATACCTCGTCCAGTAATGAGTGACGATAGAACGCCTTGTTGCTCCGTTGCAGCTCCTTTTCCTCCTGCTCGTTCAGGTGGTCCGCCTCCCCGTCGAGCAGTTCCTGCTTCAGTTGGGCGTACAATTGCTTGTGCTCCAGCGGGCCGTTCGGAATGACCTGTTTCACTTCCACGCAGAGGAAGCGTCGGCTCCCCGATACATCGCTCAATATCTGCCGGCTGTTGGTCGTCCCGATGAACGAAGCCAGCCTCGGTTCGGTGACGTATCCCAATCGTTTCCCCCGATAGATGGGAACCGACAACATCTGAAGCAGGTTCTTCAAATCGGGTTGTCGTTTTTCGCTGATTTTGTCGAATTCATCGAGGTTTATCAATCCTTTGTCGGCCAGTCTCTTCTCGGGCGAAGCACTGGGAGTCAGGTTCAGGTTGTCCAGATAGAATGCCCGGAGCGAGTCGGGGAGGAGTTGCCGGCAGAATGTACTTTTCCCCAATCCCTGCCGTCCGCTGATGAGGATGGGAACCAACGAATTGGCGTGCGTCCGTTCTTCCCTCATCCATTGTCCCGCCAGGGCACGTAGCCAGTATCGTCCCCCTTTCAGCCACATCTTGTCGTCCGACACTCGTTCCAATAGCGGTGTCACCCGATCCCTGCCGTCCCACTCGGGCAGTTCCGCCATATAAAGGTGGAAAGGATGATAGCTTTCCACCTTGTTGGACAGGACGAGAGTAGGCACTAAGCTGTTCCAACAGGCGATACCCGTCAGGCGGGCATCCACAATCAGGCCGTTCATCTCACGTTCGTCAATGGGACGGAAAGGTTTCCCTGCCATCCCTTTTTCGCGGTATTCGGTTACCCCCGTCAGTCGGTTGTAACGGAATTCAAACCGCTTCTCCAGAAAGTCTTTCAACCGTTGGACGGAGCGAGTCGCCTTTTCCTCGTTACGGAGCATGTTTTTCTTCTCATCTTCTTTCGGGAGCATTCGGTTCCACCAGCTTAGAATAGTTCTCAAGTCAAATGTTTTCATGTCTTTTACTGCTTTTTTAAGGTTCTTGTTTCCACAAATATACCATTCGCCGATAGCGATATCCTAATTTTCGATGAGGAAATTTTCAAGAAAATCAACTAATGAAAAAACACTGCTTTATTAGCTGTAAACCGCCGTATAATTAGCTGTAATGCGCCGTCGCATTCGCTTTTCCACATTATGTGGAATTTCTCTTCCACAATATGTGGAAGACATTCTCCACAATATGTGGAATATGTTTTCCACAATATGTGGAAAAGCGAATGGTACGTGAAGATAACGCTAATATCTCGGCTATTTATCGCTAATATCCCGTCTATTTAAAGTTAGTTGGTCGGGCGGTGTGTCGGAAGGTGCCTGCCTCCGTCACCCGAGAGGGAAGGGTGGAGCAGGCAATGAAGCATACTATCGTGATTTCGTACCATTTTGACATCCGTATTCCACCGTTTGGGGAGACGGAACCGTTTGTGGCACTCTAAAGGGTTGACAATGAAACAGTATGCCGCAAGTGACGCAAAAAATGCGATGGTCTGCCAAAAGAATTGCTGGAGTGGTGCTTTGAGGTAGCCCTCCCTACACTTCCCGGTCGGCCCCTCCTGTTCCTGTCCTTCTGTTAAAGTCCAATGGAGACGTTTTTGCGGAACACTTTGCAAACAGATGTTAATCTCATGCCTTTTTTAAAAGAAATGGGGGCCATAAAGTATTATTTTTCAAAAGTTCTCTTATCTTTGTCAGTACCAGTTTGGATAATGAATGACAATAATTAATGCCGATTGAAAGATGAAAAGAGAACAACAAACAATGGAGGCTTACGAAGCTCCCTTGGTGGAAGTGATTGAAGTGGAAGTGGAAAAGGGATTCGCTATTAGTGGCTATGGCCATGATAGCGACGATTCTGAATTCGGTAACTAAAAGATTTATCATTATGAAACGATTATTCAGAACATTCATAGTTACATCGGCAGTTGCAGCACTGTTTGCCTCCTGCAACAACGAGAAGATCGTGCCCGACACACCCGCTGAGGGTAAGCTTGTACGACTCACTTTCGGCAGTACCGATGCTGCGGGCACGCGTGCCGTTTGGAAAGATGAGACCGGCAAAGGAAATCTTATTTTCAATTGGGACTCCCACCCTGCCAGTTCGCCAATGATGGCTGTAATATCAGATGGGTATAATTTTATAGGGAACTATTCAGCTCCTAATGATTGGAGCGAGTCACAGTGTCATACCGGGCTGATTGTTACTCCGCAGGAAGATCCTCACTATGCCACATTCGAGACGGAGCGTTATTATTACGAAAATGAAATAAGTGCTTTCGCACAGAAAATATTTGTCACGACTGGTTCCAATAATAATACCACCAGCAGTCCGTTTCTCTTCAATACCTCAATGCAGATGCCAAACCTGTTTACCCAGCAAGCCTCACAGCAACCAGATTTCTTGAGAGATTGTATGATACTGTACGGCGAGGCAGAGATGAAGAATGGTAGCGCACTGATTCCATTCAAACATATTCCGGCTACTTTCCGCTTCATCATCACCAACGAAAGACCTGCAGCGACGACAACCATCAAGAGTGTTCAGGTGTCTCTTGTTGATGCCTCTGGTAATGTCCAGCCGGTAGCAGCCAAGACTTTAGCTCTACAAATCGAAATAGAGAACAACACCTTCGTAATATACTACGGTGGTAATACCTGGAATACTCATACCTCAATCACCACTCGGTTGGGACAAAACGGCAC
>JAFVTL010000103.1 GCA_017503235.1 Bacteroidaceae bacterium
GATTTGCGCAGATACGAAATAATGGGCATACATATCTGGTGTGTCGTCCACCAATTCGCCGAAGGAATGAAACACACGGATGGTTGCCATTGGAATAATCTCTTCCAATAGTGTCTGAAGCCCCATGCACGACAGGGTGTTTGGGTCGATGATTGCTATTTCTGGTTGATTATTCATAAGTCTATCTTGATACCTCCCATGATGGTCGCTTGGGGCATGGGATAACCACTCATAACTTCATATGTCTGTGCCAAGAGGTTTTCGCCACTCAACCAAAGCTTCAGATGGCTGTTCACCTGATAGGAACCTCTCAAGTTCCAAAGCACGAAATCTTCTTGTTCGTCCGGGTCGACCGACTTGTAAAGGCCATTGACATATTGCACGCCAGTGGACAGCTCCCAAGCTCTCTTCGATGCATGGACGCCGGCATAAAGCTTGTGCTCCGGAGAGCCGATGACCGGATTCTCCATGTGCAAATAGCTGTAGTTGCCATTCAATGAAACCATAGGCGACAGGCGATAATCCACCTGGAATTCGACCCCCGTATTCTCAATCACACCGATGTTGACATTCATCATCTTTCCATTCACCGGAGCTACGACAATCATGTTGTCTCCACGAAGATGGAAGACATTTACGCCATAATTCAGCTGGTTGTCCATCAACTTTTGTGAGAAGCCCAATTCATAATTCCAGATGCTTTCTGCTTCCAAATCTGCATTGGCAACACCCCACATGAACATTTCACGGATGATGGGATAACGGAATCCACGACTGGCGGAGAGCTTCAGTTCGGCATCCTTAGGCAAGTGGAAAGCAAGTCCGGCTTGGGGAATGCATTCCGTACCTGCCTGGTCGTGATTGTCGACACGGAATCCGGCATTGAAAGTCATCCAAGAAGACAACATCTGACGGAAATCGACATAGCCTGCTGTCTCATTCTGATGCTTGTCAACGATGTCCACTCGCTTGCCATCCAAGAATTTGTTCCATGCCTGGCCTCCGAAATGAAACCAATCCAAACCGATGGTCGTGCGGTTTCCTTCGAATAGTTGGGCACTCTGAAACCACGATATGCCCAGCATCTGGTCGGAAGAGTGGAACCGATAGTCGAGCGGAGTTTCGCCGGCTTTTGCTTGATAGCCATCGTTGATTTTGTGGCGTCCCCAATTATAGAAAAAGCTCAAGGTTCCCGAAGTCTTTTCATATCGGTTTTCCAATGCGAAGGAAGTCATGCCACGGGTGATGCGCTGGTCGGCATCCTCCAATGGTTCGCTCACTGCACCCGGTTGGGATGCTTTGAACTGCATCAAGTTCACATCGGCTCCCAATTTCCATACATCCGAGAGTTCGTAACCTAACTTCACATATCCGGAGTATTGGTCAAAGTTCATGTTCTCACGATGTCCGTCCGTATGGTTATAAGAAGCGCTTGCAATGCTTGTGAATTTTCCTTTCCTGATACGGTTGCTGGCTTCGGCTTGCAGGGTGCCATACGAACCTCCACCCAGATTGATATGCGTTTGTGCACCGTCCTCCCGCATCTGGCGGGTCACGATGTTCACGACACCCCCCATAGCGTTCGAACCATAAATGACGGAGGCGGGTCCGTGAAGCACTTCTACCCGTTCGGTCATCATGCTTTGATAAGAGTCGGCTATCGGATGCCCCATCAATCCCATGTATTGCGGATGTCCGTCGACCAACACCATCAGACGGGCTGAACTTCCTCCCAATCCGCGGAGACTCATCCCGCCTGCTGCTCCTCCAGAGATGCCATATCCCATGATTCCACGCGATGTGACGAACATGCCCGGCACTTGCTCTGTGAGTACGGGGAGTACGGAAGAAGAAGGGGTGTTTTCTATCTGCTTGCGACCTACCACAGAAACCGTCATAGGCAAGTGGCGCACGTCCGATTCGAAACGGGCGCCCGTCACAACCACCTCATCAAGTTTATGAATCTGAGTCGTGTCTATTTGAGCATCTGCACCTTTTGTGCCAACACACAGGGCGAGTGCCAATAAAACTTTGATTGCTATATTCTTCATTTATAATTACAATGAGATTCCAAAATACTGAGCCACGGCATCTGCACATCGTTCGCCGTCGATGCCAGCCGAAACGATTCCACCGGCATATCCCGCACCTTCTCCACAAGGGAAAAGTCCGCTGATGGTGACGTGTTGCAAGGTTTCGTTGTCTCTCACGATGCGTACGGGAGCCGAGGTGCGTGTTTCCATACCAATCATGCAAGCCTCGTTGGTGAGGAATCCGTGCGAGCTTCGTCCGAATTGTTGGAATCCCTTGCTCAAACGGTCGCTGATGAAGTTCGGCATCCAGAAGTGTAGGGGAGAGGAAACCAATCCCGGACTATACGAAGAAGCCGGAAGGTCGTAACTCAACTTCTTGCGGGTGAAGTCCACCATGCGTTGCGAAGGAGCTGTCTGGCGCATGTTTCCTTGTTGCCAGCAAGCTGCTTCGAGGGCTTCCTGGAGGTGCATCATGGCGAGAGGATGGGCATCATTTTCTCCAATCATTGACTTGAAATCAGTGTGTTGCAAATCCTCCGGACGCAATTCCACCACCATGCCCGAGTTGCTCCATTTTCCACCACGATTGCTTGGGCTCATGCCATTCACCACAATCTGATGAGGGCCGCTGGCTGCAGGCACCACGAATCCACCCGGACACATACAGAAGCTATACACGCCTCGTCCATCCACCTGAGTCACAAAGCTATATTCAGCAGCAGGCAGGTACTTACCTCTACCATTTCGGTTGTGATATTGAATTTGGTCAATCAGATGAGAGGGATGTTCAAGGCGAACACCTACTGCTATTCCTTTCGCTTCGAGTTGTACACCATTATTATATAGCCATCTATAGACGTCGCGAGCAGAATGTCCTGTTGCAAGAATCACGGGACCTTGGAAAGTCTTCCCTGTATTTGTCTCAATGCCCACCACCTTTTCCTTTTCAATGATGAGGGCATCCATTCGAGTTTCGAAATGTACTTCGCCTCCACATTCAAGGATGGTGTTACGCATGTTCTCAATGACACGCGGAAGTTTGTCAGTCCCAATGTGTGGATGGGCATCCACCAAAATGGAAGTGCTTGCTCCATGTTGACAGAATACATTCAAAATCTTGTCTACGTTACCACGTTTCTTGCTTCGAGTGTAAAGCTTTCCGTCAGAATAAGCTCCGGCTCCACCTTCGCCAAAGCTATAATTGCTTTCTGGGTCTACCTTGTGTTCTCTGCTGATGCGGGCAATGTCCACTTTTCGTTCACGTACATTCATGCCTCGTTCTACGACAACCGGACGAAGTCCCAGCTCTATTAGGCGAAGGGCGGCAAACAATCCTCCAGGACCGGCACCTACAACGATGACTTGGGGCTTGCCTTCCACATTCTTATAGATTGTGCGGACAAACTCCTCATCGTGTGGTATTTCGTTGATGTACAGACGTATTTTCAGGTTTACGTATATAGTACGTTGGCGGGCATCAATGCTCCGTTTCAGTACGCGGATGGCCTTGATGGCGCGAGCATCTATTCCCTTATCTTTGCTGATGAACAATTTGATGCTTTGTTCGTTGGCTGCCTGCTCTGGCAGAATTCTGATTTGATGTTCTTGTATCATATATTTTTCACCACAGATTACACAGATGGACACAGATTAATATTTATATTTTATATCTGCGGATTCCGTTCTGTAGGTTTGTTACGTTAAAGTTTATCAATAACCCCAATTGCTTTTTGGATAATTTTAGATAGGTTAACAATTGAGCTGAATGAATCGGTTGAAGGAGGTCAACAGATTTTAGTTCTATCACAATTTCATCTTCAACTAAAATGTCTATTCTATAACCGTTATCTAAAGTCATTCCTTTATAATTGATAGGAAGTTCCTTTTGTCTTTCGTATTTTATGCCTAACTTCTCTAACTCGAAGCATAAACATTTTTCATAGGTGCTTTCTAATAGACCAGGCCCCAATATCTTATGTACATCGAATGCACAACCGATAACCTTGTATGATAATTCGTTTAGATCCATTGCAATAAATAAATTAATCAGTGTAAATCTGTGTAATCCGTGGTGGATCTTATCCGAATAAAGCACGGAAGGCTTCTTCTACTTTCCGTACGGGGATGATTTCGATTTTCATTTTCTTCGTGTCGAGACCTTGCAGATTGTGCTTGGGTATCAGGATGCGCTTGAAACCCAATTTCTCAGCTTCACTGATGCGTTGCTCAATGCGGTTTACGGGACGTATTTCCCCACTTAGTCCTACTTCGCCCGCCATGCAAATATCCCTGTCAATGGCTACATCCATGTTGCTTGATAGAATGGCACTAATAATGGAAAGGTCGATGGCTGGGTCATTTACCTTCAATCCTCCCGCAATGTTCAAGTAGACATCTTTTTGTGCCAATTTGAATCCTACTCGTTTCTCAAGAACCGCCAAAAACATATTCATTCGACGGAGGTCAAAACCAGTAGCCGAACGCTGAGGATTGCCATATACTGCTGAACTGACTAAGGCTTGTGTCTCAATCAAGAATGGGCGTACTCCTTCAATAGCTGATGCGATGGCTACTCCGCTCATGCCTTCATGCTCGTCGGTAAGCAACAACTCTGATGGGTTGCTTACTTGACGGAGCCCGTTTTGACGCATCTCGTAAATGCCTAATTCAGCTGTACTTCCGAATCGGTTCTTGATGCTCCGTAGGATGCGATACATATAATGTTGGTCACCTTCGAATTGAAGTACGGTGTCTACAATATGTTCCAAGACTTTAGGACCGGCAATGCTTCCTTCCTTGTTGATATGGCCGATGAGAATGACCGGCGTATTGCTTTCCTTTGCAAACTTCAAGATGGAAGCCGAACATTCACGTACTTGTACCAGACTGCCTGGTGAGGAGTCTATGCTTTCTGTGAAGATGGTTTGTATGGAGTCAATGATGACAAGGTCTGGACAAGTGTTCTTGATGTGGACGTAAATCTGATCCAAGGAGGTCTCGCATACGATGAGGCAATCTGATGTTTGATTTGTGATTCGGTCGGCTCTCAATTTCAGTTGGCGGGCACTTTCTTCTCCCGATACGTATAGTACTTTCTTGTCTTTCAGTTTCAATACCGTCTGAAGGATGAGAGTTGATTTCCCGATACCGGGCTCTCCGCCTAATAAAACGAGGCTTCCGGGCACCAAACCTCCTCCGAGCACACGATTCAGTTCTTCATCGTGCATGTTGATACGTGGTTCTTCGCCTCCGTGTATGTCATTTAAGGTAAGCGGTTTGCTCTTGGTTGATTCTAAAATGGATGCACCATGTCTGGCCGTAGCCGATTCTTTTCGTGTAACTTGCTCTACATAGCTGTTCCATGCCCCGCATGAAGGGCATTTGCCCATCCATTTGGGTGAGTCCTGTCCACAATTTGTACAAACATATACGGTTTTTTCCTTTGCCATTGTCCTTGCTTGTCTTGATGATGCGTACAAAGGTAATGTTTTCCTTTTATTTTTCCTTTGTTGAAGGCTTAAAGAAAATAGTATTATAAGATTTAATGAGGAACGATTGAATCGTTACATGTTTTTCTTGAATTTGTAATAGAATCTCTTTATTTTTGTATCTTAAAATTAGAAAATGTCAGAATTACCTCCTCTTATTAGTGACTTGGCGCTCATTTTGATTTGTGCCGGTGTTATGACGCTCATTTTCAAGCGACTGAAACAACCATTGGTGTTGGGATATATTGTTGCTGGATTTTTGGCTAGTCCTCATTTTGAACTGACACCATCAGTAATTGATACAACCAGTATTCATACATGGTCAGAAATCGGTGTGATTTTCTTGCTTTTTGCATTGGGACTGGAGTTCAGTTTCAAGAAGTTGATGAAAGTAGGCGGAACAGCAGTAATAGCAGCTTCTTCCATTATATTCAGTATGATACTGATAGGTATGGTAGTGGCATGGACTTTTGGCTGGAAGTCGATGGATTGTCTTTATTTGGGTGGAATGTTGGCTATGTCTTCCACAACAATAATTTATAAGGCATTCGATGATTTGGGTTTGCGCCAGCAACGTTTTGCAGGTTTGGTGCTCAGTATCTTGATTATTGAGGACATTCTTGCCATTGTTTTGATGGTGTTGCTTAGTACAGTGGCTGTAAGTCAAAACTTTGAAGGAGGGGAAATGGTGTATAGTATCGGTAAGTTGGTATTCTTTCTCATTCTATGGTTTGTCGTAGGTATTTATTTGATTCCAATATTTCTGAAGCGTTCCAAAAAATGGGTTAGTAATGAAACGATGTTGATTATTTCTTTGGCAATGTGCTTTGGCATGGTGGTCTTAGCTGCTAAAGTCGGTTTTTCGCCTGCATTCGGAGCATTCATTATGGGTTCCATTTTAGCTGAAACGATAGAAGCAGAAACTATTGAGAAGTTGGTGGCTCCCGTTAAGGATTTGTTTGGTGCTATTTTCTTTGTGTCGGTTGGAATGATGGTGGATCCTGCAATGATTGTGGAATACATTGGGCCAATTCTTGCGATTACGTTAGCTATTATTTTGGGACAGACCATTTTCGGTACATGTGGAGTGGTTCTTTCCGGTCAACCTTTGAAAGTGGCAATGCAATGCGGATTCAGCTTGACGCAAATCGGTGAGTTTGCATTCATTATTGCTGCTTTGGGTGTTAGTCTGAATGTAACGAGCAGTTTTCTTTATCCAATAGTGGTGGCAGTGTCGGTCATTACCACTTTCTTGACTCCCTATATGATTCGTTTGGCGGTGCCTGCTTACAATGTTGTAGAAAGGAAGATGCCGGAGAAATGGAAAAGAATGTTGGAGCATTATACTGCAGGTTCACAAACCGTCAATAGTGAGAACAATTGGAAGAAACTTTTAATGGATATAGCTCATATTGTGGCTATCTATACAGTACTTTGTATTGCAGTAATTCTTGTGTCCTTCCAATTTGTATTGCCTCTTATTTATATGGTTCTTCCTGAATTTTGGGCAAAGTTGGCGGGTGCCTTATTTATGATTGTCTGCATCTCGCCTTTCCTTCGTGCCATTGTAATGAAGAAGAATCATAGTGTAGAGTTTCAGGCTTTGTGGCAAGACAATCGCTTTAATCGGGCTCCTTTAGTTTCTACTATTGTACTGCGAATGATTATTGCGGTAGGCTTTATCCTTTTCATCATCAAGAATCTGTTTGAGGCTTCAATAATGTTGTTGATAGGTATTGCTATTGTATTGGTGGTGTTGATGATGCTTTCCCGCAGATTGAAGAAGCATTCCATCATTATGGAACGAACATTTATGCAGAATTTGAACTTCCGTGATACCCATGAAGAGTTTCAGGGAAAGAAACGTCCGAAATATGAGGGGCATCTCTTGTCACGCGATTTACATTTGTCTGATTTTGATATTCCGGCTGATTCGCTTTGGGCAGGTTATACTTTACGCGAGTTGAATTTAGGTAATAAATATGGTGTACATGTGGCTTCCATTATTCGAGGCTTGCATCGCATCAATATCCCAGGAGCGAATGTCCGTCTTTTTCCTGGTGATACCATTCAAGTGATTGGGACAGACGAGCAGTTGTCTGAGTTTTCCCGTCAGGTTGAACGGGTTTCAAATGCTGCAGAGGAGAATGAAATAGAAAAACGTGAAATGCATTTGAAACAATTTGTGGTGGACGCTCAATCGCCTTTCTTGAACACGACGATTAAAGATAGTGGTATTCGTAATGGTTTTCGATGTTTGGTAGTAGGAGTAGAAAAGGATAATGGTAACTTGATGAGTCCTGAAGCTCACATGCTTTTAGAAGAAGGAGACGTGGTTTGGGTAGTAGGTGAGAAAGAGGATGTTTATCAGTTGGTAGATAAATAGAAAAAGAGGATGTTAACATCCTCTTTCTGTTTAGTTATCTTCTTCGAAATCAAAGTCAAAATCGAACTCGTCTTCAGGAAAATACTCGGGAGTCATAAATTCATCCATGCTTCGACGGTCCTTTTTGGTTGGTCGTCCGGTGCCTCGGGCACGGTCGATAAATCCGCTGATGCGACTCATTTCCAGCAATTCGTATTGTTCCTTTGATGTGACATTCTCCAACATTTCAGGAACGAGCTTGGCTCCAATGCGTTTCTCGATGGCTTGCAACACCTTGAAGGAGTAGGTGATGGGTGGCTTTCGGACTTCTATGATGTCGCCTGGCTTTACCATGCGTGATGGTTTCACTTGGGCTCCATTGATGGAAATCCTTCCTTTCTTGCATGCTTCGCAAGCGATGGTGCGTGTCTTGAAAATGCGCACCGCCCACATCCATTTGTCGATTCTTGCTTCGGCCATGTTATTTCTTGTTGTATTGGTTCATGGTGATGTTGATGCCAGCCAGACAGAAGCTTTTGATAATGTCGCCCGCTATTTTGAGGCGTTCTTCCATCGTCTTCATATCGTCTTCGGTGAATTCACCTAATACATAATCTATCTGATGTCCGCGAGGAAAGTCATTCCCGATACCGAAGCGAAGCCGTGCGTAGTTTTGTGTGCCAAGTGTTTCGGCAATGTGTTTCAAACCGTTGTGTCCGGCGTCACTTCCTTTGCTCTTCAGACGGAGGGAACCGAAGGGGAGTGCCAAGTCGTCAACTACAATCAGCACGTTTTCAAGTGAGATGTTTTCTTTCTGCATCCAGTAGCGGACGGCATTTCCACTTAGGTTCATGTAGGTGGATGGCTTGAGCAGAATCAGTTGTCGCCCTTTGACGGACACGCTGGTGGTTGCTCCATAACGTCCGTCGGAAAAAACAAGATTGGACGCCTTTGCAAAGGCGTCCAATACCATGAATCCTATGTTGTGACGGGTGTTTCGGTACTCTGCACCGATGTTGCCCAGTCCTACAATCAAATATTTCATTGACAAGGATTAAAGTTTGCTTAATTATTTGCCGGCAGCTGCAGCAGCTTGAGCACCACGAGCAGCACGAGTCAACTTAACGGCGCAAACAACAGCTTCCTTAGCATTAATCAATTCAAGACCTTCGTAGCTCAATTCGCCAACCTTGATAGTCTTACCAAGACCCAATGGAGTTACGTCGATAGTCAAACGTTCAGGAATTGCATTGTAGCAAGCTTTCACTTTCAGCTTGCGGAGTTGCAATGCCAACTTACCACCGGCACGTACACCTTCAGCCAAACCTTCAAGCTGTACAGGAACTTCCATCATTACTGGCTTGTTTTCTTCTACTTGCAAGAAGTCAACGTGCAGGATGTTGTCCTTTACAGGGTGGAATTGGATGTCCTTCATGATAGCTGTCACTACTTCGCCATCGATGTCCAAGTTTACCAAGTAGATGTTCGGTGTGTATACCAAGTTACGCAATCCGTCAGTAGGTACTGAGAAGTGAGTTGCTACGGGATTTCCGTTTTCATCTTTCTTTACTCCGTACAATACGCAAGGTACTCCGTTGTTCTTACGCAATTCGCGAGTGCCTTTCTTTCCGAGGTCTGTTCTTACAGTACCTTTGATTTCAATAGTCTTCATTCTTTTGAAAATTTAATGTGTTACTCTAAATTAAGTTTGTTTTTTTGCTTAATTCGCCATCACACGATGTGGTATATCACACGATGAGCTTAAAAAAGCGGTGCAAAATTACACTTTATTTTTGAATTATCAAAGCGCGGATGAGAAAAGTAACGTTTTGTTAAACGTAAAGCGTCACTTTACGCGTTGTAAAGTGACGCTTTATGCCTTGTAAACCTATGTTTTATTTCTTCCCTATCAGAAGTCGATGTCAATCTTTATTTCTTCGTTGCTGAGGCTTTCTGTGGTTTCTTCTTCAGTTGGAGAAGCCGGAGCCTTTTCTTCGTGACGAGGTTCGGCCGGACCTTGTTCGTCGGTGATGAACTGGATGGCTTGTTGAAGGCCTGCCGTAAACTTTTCGAAATCTTCCTTGTAAAGGAATATCTTGTGCTTTTCGAAACTTACTTGTGCTTCTTCGCCGTCGCCCGAGATTATTTTCTTGCTTTCTGTAATGGCGAGGAACATTTCGTCCTTGCGGTTCTTCTTCACGTCTAAATAATAAATGCGTTTACCTGCCTTGATGGCCTTGGAGAAGACAATTTCCTTGTCACCGTCAGCCGCACTTCTCTTCTTGAATTCTTCCATACGTTACTAACATTTTATGATTACGGCCCCAAAATTGGAGATTTTTTTTAAATGGACAAAGAAAATCGTAACAAATGTCGGATAAAAAAGACTTTTTGACTTGTCTGGAGGAAGATTTTGTTGAAAAATAATCGAATATGTTAGGCGGTGTCGGTGGAAATAGCTAATTTTGCAGTTCGTAATACTATATATAATATATGATAAATAGAGTTCTTATCCGTCTTAAGGTGATGCAGATAGTCTATGCCTACTATCAAAATGGCAACAAGAATTTGGATACTGCAGAAAAGGAGTTGTTCTTCAGCCTTTCCAAAGCCTATGACATGTACAATTATCTGCTGTTGCTAATGGTCGAAATCACTCGACAGGCCGAACGGAAACAGAATGCGGCTCGTCAGAAGCTGCTTCCTACCAGTGAGGAGTTGTATCCTAACAGAAAGTTTGTGGAAAACCGTTTCATCGCCCAGTTGGAGGTGAACAAGCAGTTGAACGATTTTGTTGTAAACCAAAAGAAGACTTGGGCCAACGAAGAGGAGTTCATCAAGGCGCTTTGTGAAAAGATTCAAGCCAGTGATATCTACAATGAATATATGGCTGCCGAGACATCGTCTTACGAAGAAGACCGTGAATTGTGGCGGAAGATATATAAGAAAATCATTTTCAATAATCCGGAGTTGGATCAGGTGCTGGAAGATCAAAGTCTCTATTGGAATGACGACAAGGAAATTGTCGATACATTTGTGTTGAAGACCATCAAGAGATTTGATGAAAAGAACGGAGCCGGTCAGGAACTTCTTCCCGAATTCAAGGATGAAGAGGACAAGGACTTTGCTCGTCGACTTTTCCGTCGCACCATTCTGAATGCCGATTATTACCGTCACCTCATCAGTGAAAACACCCGCAATTGGGAGTTGGATCGTGTGGCGTTTATGGATGTAATCATCATGCAGATAGCATTGGCTGAAATACTCAGTTTCCCGAATATCCCCATCAGCGTTTCGCTGAATGAATATGTGGAAATTGCCAAGCTCTACAGTACTCCTAAGAGCGGTTCCTTCATCAATGGCACCCTCGATGGCATTGTGAAAGTCCTTCGAAAAGAAAACAAATTGACAAAAGAATAAATAACCTATTAAAACATTACGAATATGAATTTAGCATTCGTTTATTTGCAGGCACAAGCCGGAGGCGATTACTCGTTCTTGATTATGATGGTGGCTATCTTCGCTATCATGTACTTCTTCATGATTCGTCCGCAAAACAAGAAGCAAAAGGAAATACAGAACTTCCGCAACAACCTTTCTGTAGGCCAGGAAGTGATAACTGCCGGCGGTATCTATGGCAAGGTGAAGGAAATAGAAGACAATGTAATCGTATTGGAAATAGCATCAGGCGTAAAAATCAGAATTGACAAGAACTCGATTTACGCTAATGCAGCTGCAAATCAGCAAACCAAGTAAAAAAGATTTCAGTACATGTCGGACAAGAGGAATATACGTATCCGCTATTCAGGCATATTGGAGAAAATCAGAAATTTCATGCTCAGCGACAAGAGTAGGGAATTCCTGATTTTCTTGTTCTTCGCATTCGTCTCTTTCTGTTTCTGGTTGCTTCAAGTTCTGAATGACGATTATGAAACGGAACTCTCCATACCTGTGAAGATGAAGAATGTGCCCGAAAGTGTAGTGATGACTTCCGAACTTCCGACAGAACTCCGCTTTGGAGTGAAGGACAGAGGGACAGTGCTGGCCAATTATAAGTTAGGACATACCTTCCTTCCCATAACCTTAGACTTCAGTGAATTTATCGGTAAAGGTACGCATATACAGATTCCTACCCAGTCATTGGCCAATCGGATAACCAGCCAGTTGAACCAATCAACCAAGATATCGGTCATAGAGCCCGACACCTTGGAAATCATCTACATGCAAGGGAAAGGAAAGAAAGTGCCGGTGCAATTGCAGGGAGCGGTTAAAACAGAGCGTCAGTATTACATTTCGAACATAACATACTCTCCCGATTCGGTAACGGTTTATGCCCCTAACTCCATCTTGGATACCCTTCAAGTGGCATATACTCAGCCGTTGGATATGGAGAACATATCAGACACCTTGCGCCAGAAACTGGATATCATGCCGATAAAGGGTGCCCGATTCATTCCTTCGCATAGCGATATAACCCTCATGGTGGACGTTTATGCAGAAAAGACTTTGGAGGTACCGGTACATGGCTTTGGATTTCCTCAAGATAAAGTGTTGAGAACTTTCCCGTCTAAGGTCCAAGTATCTTTTCAAGTCGGGCTAAGCCATTTTAAAGAAGTCGTTCCTGAAGACTTTATCGTAGAAGTGGATTACAAGGATTTGAAGGATATGGACAGCGAGAAATGTAAACCGGTTTTACGGGTTATCTCTCCCTATGTGAATCACGTCCGGATACATCCTCAGGAAATAGATTACATCATCGAACAACAAGGCTTCCAACATGATTAAGTTTGCTATAACCGGAGGCATAGGTAGCGGTAAGTCTTATGTATCATCCTTGCTGGAAGAAAGAGGTATACCTATATATAATGCCGATCTTGAATCCAAGCGTCTCACTGTGCAAGATGAAGGCATTCGCAAGGAGCTTGTTGCTTTGTTGGGCGAAGACATCTATCAAGGTGCTACGTTAAACAAACCGTTGTTGGCTTCCTATCTGTTTGCCAATTCCGACAATGCTGCAAAGGTCAATTCCATTATCCATCCGAGAGTCAAGAATGATTTTCATCGTTGGGTAGAATCCCAAAAGGACGTCCCGTTGGTGGGCTTGGAATCCGCCATTCTTTATGAGTCAGGCTTTGATGATGTGGTCGATCAAGTTGTGATGGTTTATGCTCCGGAAGCCGTTCGTTTGCAACGGGCTATGAAACGCGACAATGCTACGGAAGAGCAGGTGCGTGCCCGAATGTCCGCACAAATGGACGATGAGGAAAAACGTTCGAAGGCCGACTTTGTATTGATGAATGACGGGATTATGCCATTGGATGTCCAGTTGGATGATTTGGTCAGGTTTCTTAAAAAAGGAAAATAACGAGAATTTATTTGGGAGTTTCGTGCTTGAGTTGTACTTTTGCTCCCCGAATGTGATAATTGAAAACAAAAATAGAAGATTATGTTAAGAACAATTTTATCAGTTTCCGGCAAGCCGGGTTTGTATAAGCTCATATCTCAAGGAAAGAATATGCTCATTCTGGAAACTTTGGATGCTAATAAGAAAAGACTTCCTGTATATGCTCATGACAAGGTCATCTCATTGGGCGACATTGCTATGTATACCGATGATGAAGAAGTTGCTTTGGGTGAAGTGTTTGAATCAGTTAAGAAAAAAGAAAATGGTGCTGTTGCTTCTATTGATTTCAAGAAGGCTTCACAGGCAGAGCTCCATGCTTATATGGCTGAAGTACTTCCTACATACGACCGTGACCGCGTACACACCAGCGATATCAAGAAACTTATTCAATGGTACAATATTTTGGTAAACAATGGTATTACCGAATTTGTAGCTGCTGAAGAGGAAGAAGCTGCAGAAGAGTAATCTATAAAAAGACAAAATGAAAAGGGTGTGTAGATACACACCCTTTTCATTTTAGTTTGTAAACTTCAGCCCGTCGGTATCCCGTTCTACCCGGATGGGCTTGTTGCGGTCCACCTCGAGGGAGAGGAGTTTCTTCGACAAGTCATTCAGCAGATAGCGCTGGATGGCACGTTTCACCGGACGGGCACCGAACTCGGGATCGTAGCCGGCAGTAGCCAGGAAGTCGATGGCCGGGTCGCTTAAGTAGAGGTTCACTCCATTGTCTTCCAGCATCTTCTGTATTCCCTTGATTTGCAAGCGTACAATCTGTTCTATTTGCGGCTTGTTCAGCGGCAGGAACATGATGGTTTCGTCTATACGGTTCAGGAACTCCGGACGTATAGTCTTCTTCAACATGTTCATCACCTCGTTCTTGGTTTCTTCTACCAACAAGTCGTGGTTGTCGTCGTTCAGTTTCTCGAACTGACTTTGAATGTAGGCGCTACCCAGATTGGAGGTCATGATGATGAGCGTGTTCTTGAAGTTTACCGTGCGACCCTTGTTGTCGGTCAACCGACCATCGTCCAATACTTGTAGCAAGACATTGAACACATCCGGGTGCGCCTTCTCAATCTCGTCGAACAGTACCACGGAGTAGGGCTTGCGACGTACCGCTTCGGTCAGCTGACCGCCTTCATCGTATCCCACATATCCCGGAGGCGCTCCGATGAGTCGGCTTACGGTATGCTTTTCCTGATACTCACTCATGTCGATACGGGTCATCAGACTCTCGTCATCGAACAGATATTCCGCCAAAGCCTTGGCCAGTTCTGTCTTACCCACTCCCGTTGTGCCGAGGAAGATGAACGAACCGATGGGGCGCTTGGGGTCTTGCAAACCTGCTCTGCTGCGACGTACCGCATCCGATACGGCTTGAATGGCTTCGTCCTGACCGATAACACGCTTGTGCAATTCATCTTCCAGGAAGAGCAGCTTTTCACGTTCACTCTGCATCATTTTGCTTACCGGGATGCCTGTCCAGCGAGATACCACATCGGCAATGTCTTCGGCGGTCACTTCTTCCTTAATCAGGGCACTGTCGCCTTGCATGTGCTTCAGTTCTTCCTGGATGTTGGCGATGCCGTCTTCCAGTTCCTTTAGCTTTCCGTAGCGTATTTCGGCCACCTTTCCATAGTCGCCTTCCCGTTCGGCCTTGTCGGCTTCGAACTTCAGGTTTTCTATTTCCTGCTTGTTCTGTTGGATTTGGTTCACCAGTTCCTTTTCGCTCTGCCACTTGGCCTTGTACGATTTTTCCTGTTCACGCAGCTCTTCTATTTCCTTGTTCAGCATGGCGAGTTTGGCATCATCCTTTTCACGTTTGATGGCCTCACGTTCAATTTCCAGCTGCTTCAAGCGGCGTTCTATTTCGTCCAGTTCTTCGGGCAATGAATCACGTTCCATGCGGAGTTTGGCAGCTGCCTCATCCATCAGGTCGATGGCCTTGTCGGGCAAGAACCGTTCGGTGATGTACCGGTTACTCAGCTCTACGGCTGCAATGATGGCTTCGTCCTTGATGCGCACCTGGTGATGGTTTTCGTAACGTTCCTTCAATCCACGCAAGATGGAGATGGAGCTGGCTGTATCCGGCTCGTCCACCATTACGGTTTGGAATCGGCGTTCCAGTGCCTTGTCCTTTTCGAAATACTTCTGGTATTCGTCCAAGGTAGTGGCACCGATGCTACGGAGCTCTCCACGAGCCAAGGCTGGTTTCAGGATGTTGGCCGCATCCATGGCTCCTTCACCCTTACCGGCACCCACAAGTGTGTGGATTTCGTCGATAAAGAGGATGATGTTGCCGTCCGATTTAGTCACTTCGTTGATGACCGATTTCAGTCGTTCCTCGAACTCACCCTTGTATTTGGCACCGGCTACGAGTGCCCCCATATCGAGGGAGAAGAGCTGTTTGTTTTTCAGGTTCTCGGGCACGTCACCCCGAAGGATACGTTGTGCCAGTCCCTCTACGATGGCAGTCTTACCGGTACCCGGTTCACCGATAAGCACCGGATTGTTCTTGGTGCGTCGGCTCAGGATTTGGAGTACACGACGTATTTCCTCGTCACGACCGATTACCGGGTCCAGCTTGCCGGTACGTGCGGCTTCTATCAAGTTGATGGCATATTTGCTCAATGACTGGTATGTGTCCTCACTCGATTGCGAAGTCACCTTCTGTCCTTGGCGCAATTCATTGATGGCTGTGCGGAGGTCTTTTTCGTTCATGCCCGCATCCTTCAGTATGGTGCTGGCTGTGCTCTTTACATTCAGCAGTGCCAGGAGCATTGCTTCCAGGGATACATACTCGTCGCCCAATCCTTTCGAGAGTTCCACCGATTTCTGTAGAACCTCGTTCGAAGTACGGCTCAAATACGGTTCACCTCCCGTTACTTTGGGGAGTGAGGCTATTTGTTTGTCGAGTACGTTTGCTATTTGTGGTCCGTTCATTCCCAACTTCTGAAACAGAAAGTTGGTTACGTTTTCACCCACTTTCAGTACTCCAGCCAACAAGTGCTCAGCCTCGATGGCCTGTTGTCCGCGGTTTTGTACCAACTGAATGGCTTGTTGTACCGCTTCTTGCGATTTGATGGTAAAGTTGTTGAAATTCATATTTTGTTTCTCCTTTCTTTTAAATTATCCTCGTTTGAGAACACTTTAAGGCTGCAAATAGTTTGCCAATCCCATTTGGGTAAGTTATTAAGACAAAATGACATATTGGAAACACTGTAGAATGACGAAATGACATTAACTCTTTGTATCTTAGGCACGGATTACACGGATTAACACGGAAGTCTTTATTGTAGCATTTACTTAAAACCGTGTAATCCTTGCCTAAAAATAAGTGACTGCTTGTTGCGATATAGCAATTGGAATTATTTACTTACCTTTGCACCTATAAACAAAAGAACTATGATAATCAACAATGAAATAAAGTTTGCCGAGAAGGTCATTCTGATAGATGCTACCTATATTAATAAGGTAACGGCCGATTTGAGCCGCCATTTTGGTAGTATGATAGGCCGTGAATTGCCTAAGGCCGATTTACCCATCTTCCTGGAGTGTGTGGCCATGGATGCAGCCATCCAACCCGGCGATAATGTGTTGCAAGTACTGTTTGTATACGATAAGGCACAGCCCCGTATGGATGCTTTCGTACCGGGAGATTTAAAGAAGGAGCTGAACGATGTAGCTTTCAAGAGTCAGTTGGGCGAGTTCCAGTTGAATGCTTTCGAACCTTCGGATATGGCCAACCGTGAAGACTTCTTCCCTGAATCCCTCAAGTTGGTGGCCGATGCCAAGGAAGTGAAGCATTTGGTCATCATCCCCTCCGAAACAGAGTATGCCGACAAGTTGCCCGAAATATTGGAAAAAGTCGATGGCAAGGAGTCTGTCCACATATTGGGTATGAACCCGCTACCCGAATCGAAGGCCTTTCAATGGGAGATGCTGGGCTATGCCGTATTACAAGCGTTGGGCATCCGTGCCGATGAAATTTAAATGAAATCTTTCAGAATGTCCCACACAGCCAGAATGTGGCATACCGACCCGCCGAGTACGAAGAAGTGGAACACCGAGTGCATGTAGGGACGTTTGTTGAATGTATAGAACAAGGCTCCGATGATGTAGCATGCTCCTTCGCCGATTATCCATCCCACGGCATGCGGACTTACGGCATCCATCAGCGGTTTGAAGGCTACGAGCACCACCAGTCCCATCAGTACATAACAGAGGGTTTCCAGGTGGTTATGCTCCTTCAGCTTGCGGAAACTCATGATGGTACCTGCTATGGCGCACAGCCATACAAAGCAGAAGAGTGTCCACCCCCAATACCCTTGTTCACGCAGAGCCACGAGGGTGATGGGAGAGTAGCTTCCGGCAATGTGCCAGTAGATGGCGGCGTGGTCCCACTTGCGCAGGCGTTCCTTCCATTTGCTGAGTGGCGGACAAGCATGGTATAGGGTAGAGGCAGCATACGAGCCCAACATGCCGAACATGTACAGCCAGACGCCCCATTGCATCCACAAGTTTTGGTGCCGGTAACAGTATACCAGAAAGCAGATACCTACAACGAGGCCCAACAATACCCCTCCTGCATGAGAAAGGTAGTTGGTCCGTTCTTCTCCTTTGCTATAGTGGATGGTCATCATCATTTCCTTACTTTTTTAATGGATGCAAAGATAGTGTTTTTTTAGAATACATAACCACAAAGAATTTTATGAAGAATGA
>JAFVTL010000104.1 GCA_017503235.1 Bacteroidaceae bacterium
AGCATCGGCGTAACCAGCTGCGGCGTATGAGCCGAGCCATACTGACCAGCAGCCAGTACCAGAACCACCGGCGCATCGACCTGATAGTGGTACATTGCAGCGCCACCCGTTGCGACTCCCCTACCCCCTTGGAGGCCATCATCGCATGGCATCAGGCCCGCGGATTCGCAACCATCGGCTACCACTACTACATCACGCGCGACGGCGAGGTACACCGCGGACGCCCCCTCCACCAGGTGGGGGCGCATGCCGTGGGCTATAACCAGCATTCCATCGGGGTGTGCTACGAAGGCGGACTGCTACCCGACGGCACTCCGGCCGATACCCGTACCGAGGCGCAGAAGGACACGTTACGAAAGCTGCTCGAACGGCTGAAAACAGATTATCCCGACGCCCTCGTGAAAGGACACCGGGATTTGCCGGGAGTGAAGAAGCTCTGCCCCTGCTTTCACACAGACGAGCTCTTCCGATAGCCGGAAGAAGTCATGATTGAAATCAGGGCGCCGGCTTCATCCGTCAGACGCACTTCGATGAAGGGGATGCGGTGATGGTTGAAGACTTCCACCGCTTCGGCATAGACATAACCTTCCTTGGCTGAGCGCAGGAAGGTTATGTTTGCATTGATGGACAAGGTCAGTTGGTCGTGGCTGTTGGCTACTGCCGCAAACGCCAAGTCGGCCAGCGTGAACAGAGCGCCGCCCTGACATACACCGCCTGCATTCATGTGTTCGGGAGTGACCAGCATCCGGGCTTTGGCATAACCGGGCTTCACTTCCAACAACTCGACGCCGGCATTGGCCGCAAAACGGTCGGCCTTGAAAAATTCTATATATTTATTCATATCTTAACGAATCGTCACCATCGTAGCTCCAAAACCGTATTCGCGGAAGGAAGCATCCTGACTCTGATAATTCTTATACTTGTATTTCAACTCCTGAAGAATGGCCTTGCGAAGGACTCCATCTCCCTTGCCATGGATGAAGACTATCTTCTGTCCTTTCTTGTTCTTGTACTCATCGAGCGTCTTGCGGAACACATCCAGCTGGTAGTTCAGGATTTCACCGTTGCCCATGCCGGCAGTCGTTTCCAGCAGTTCGTGGGCATGGAGGTCGACTTCCACAATCGCATTGCCCTTCGGCTTCTTGGCTTCGGGCTTGCGGGCAGGCTGCACATCTTCACGCTTCTTGGTCAGCAGAGCTTCCTTGATGTCCTCGCCCTTCAGAAAGGTCTGACGGGCAGGCTGGTCGTCCTTCACGACGTCATAAATCAGGGAGGGTTCTTCAAAGAAATCGCTTTCGCGGAAAGTGTGGAGCTTGTAGAACTTCACGGTGTCGATACGCAGTTCCACCGATACGGCGGGCTTCAGCATGAAGCTCTTCTCTTCCTTGAAGGCCAGCACCTGTACAGCCACATGTTCCAGCTCGTTCAGTGCGCTCTTCTCAAACTCTTCAATGAAGTACTTGGTATTCGGGGCTACCGTGCCGTGGCTGCGCACCCGCCAGTTGTGCCCCTCAGCGGTCAGATAGGTATATACCACCGTGTAGTTGCTGTCGTTGATGAGATAGGCATCGAAAGCGGTGGTCGAGATGGTCTTGATGTCCTGAGGCACAAAGCCCAGCATCACGTTCAGAATATCGCCTCCCTTGCGTTCGGCCGGCCGGTAGGTTACGGGGCGTTCCTCTTCCTGGGGTTTCGCCTCCACCTTCGGAGCCGCAGGCTTGCGCTTGATGTTGTAGTCGTCGGTTTCAATCACCACACATTCACGCATCAGCATGGGGATGTCGAATCCATCCTCGTCCTGTACCAATACAATATCCTTCCCTTGGAATCCCGTCACGATGCCGCCTCCCACTTCGCTCAAGAAACGGACTTTATCTCCTATTTTCATTTGTTTTCTTTTTTTGTTTACGCAAATATCGGTACTTTTGCGCAAAATTCGAATAGAATGGAAGAGAAAGATACCAAACATATCAAAATAAGCGAGTTCAATTACCCGTTGCCCGACGAACGGATAGCCAAATTCCCACTGACCGAGCGCGACCGCTCGAAGTTGCTGGTATACCGTCACGGCGAAGTAAGCGAGGATGTTTTCACTTCTCTTCCCCACTACCTGGAGCCGGGAGAAATGATGGTGTTCAACAATACCAAAGTCATCCAGGCACGCCTCCATTTCCGTAAGGAGACCGGAGCCCTCATTGAAGTGTTCTGTCTGGAGCCCATCGCCCCCAACGACTACGTGCTTTCCTTCCAGCAGACTCGCCATTGTGCCTGGCTGTGCATGATAGGCAACCTGAAGAAATGGAAAGAAGGTACCCTGAGACGGGAGATAGCGGTGAAAGGACGTACCATCACGCTCAGTGCCACCCGCGGCGAATGTAGAGGAACCAGTCATTGGGTGGATTTCGAATGGGATGACGAAAGCCTTACCTTTGCCGATGTGCTGGAAGCGGTAGGAGAACTGCCCATTCCTCCGTACCTCAACAGAGAGACCCAGGAGAGCGACAAGAAGACGTACCAGACGGTGTATTCCAAAATCAAGGGGTCGGTAGCTGCACCGACAGCCGGGCTGCACTTTACGGAGAATGTACTGAAAGCACTCGACGAGCGGGGCATCGACCGCGAAGAGCTCACCCTCCACGTAGGGGCAGGAACCTTCAAGCCCGTGAAGAGCGAAGAGATAGAAGGCCACGAGATGCATACCGAATACATTTCCGTGAACAGACGTACCATCGAAAAGCTCCTTGCCCACGGAGGAAAGACCGTTGCCGTAGGTACTACCTCGGTACGCACCCTCGAAAGCTTGTATTACATCGGCATACTGCTGGCACAGAAGCCCGACGCCAACCAGGAAGAGCTGCACGTGAAGCAATGGATGCCTTATGAGAACGAGATGAACCTCACCCCCATGGAGTCCTTGCAACACATACTCGACTACCTGAACCGCAACCAGATGGACGCCCTGCACACCAGCACGCAGATCATCATTGCACCGGGTTACGAATACAAGATTGTCAAGAAGATAGTGACCAACTTCCACCAGCCACAAAGCACCCTGCTGCTGCTGGTATCCGCCTTTGTCAAGGGCGATTGGCGGAAGATATACGATTATGCCTTGGCTCACGACTTCCGTTTCCTGAGCTACGGAGATTCGTCGCTGCTTATTCCATGATGTTATTAAGGAGTTAAAGGAGTTAGAGGAGTTAGAGGAGTTAGAGGAGTTAGAGGAGTTAGAGGAGTTAGAGGAGTTAGAGGAGTTAGAGGAGTTAGAGGAGTTAAAGCCAAATGTATTTAAGGGGGACGAGCACGAAGTGAAGTCACGGAGTGCGGAGGGGGTATAGAAAACATCAAGCAATACTATTGGCTTTAACTCCTAACGGAGCGAAGCGAAGTGATAACTACTTTAACTCCTTTAACTCCATAAAAATAACAACAAAAAAAGAAGCATGAAACAAGACAATAACAAAGAAATGTTCCCCATCGTGGACGAACAAGGCAACATCCTGAGTGCCGCCACCCGTGGAGAGTGCCACAACGGAAGCAAGCTGCTGCACCCGGTGGTCCATCTGCATGTATTCAATTCGCAAGGCGAGCTTTATCTGCAGAAGCGCCCCGAATGGAAAGACATCCAGCCGGGCAAGTGGGATACGGCCGTAGGCGGACACATCGACCTGGGTGAAAGCGTAGAGATGGCCCTGAAGCGTGAAGCCCATGAAGAACTGGGAATCAGCGACTTCAACCCCGAACTGCTGACTTCCTATGTCTTTGAATCGACCCGTGAGAAAGAACTGGTATTTGCACACAAAGCCATTTACGACGGCGTCATCACTCCCAGTGACGAACTGGACGGAGGCCGTTTCTGGCCCATGGAGGAAATTCGCGCCAACCTGGGGAAAGGGGTGTTCACCCCTAACTTCGAAAGCGAATTCGAACGGTTATTCAAGCAGTAAATCCGTGCGGATGAACAGTTGGCCCACGGATGACACGGATGATACGGATGAGCACGGTTTTTACCTTGCCGGGCAGGGCTCATTCATCAGAAATCCCCTAATTTATTGACTTGTGTCAAGTAATCGAAAGGATGGCACTATTTCCTTGCTTTTTTGCTTGTCATTTCAAACAAAAGACGTACTTTTGTGTTGTAAAACATAAGAAACGAAGACTTAAAGATATCATTCAGATGTGACATCTGGAATTACAACTAAAAATGGTAATTAGTTTTTTTAAAAGGTAAAAAGAAAGGGTAACATTATGAAAAAGGTAAAAAGTTTTTTCAGAGAGTACGTTGAAGGATTGAAAACAACTTCAGCATTGATGTATGGTTTTTATTTCAACAAATAAACCATACTTTGTTTAGAGAACAAATTGATTTACAATAAGAAAGGCGATTGCGTGATGCAATCGCCTTTCTTTCATTTTATACCGGCCCGACGACAATCGGCCAACGTCAGGGCAAACCACACAAGGAACAACACGGAGAGCCAGGCATTGCCTGTGGTAAAGACCAGGAAGGTGAAGGCAAGCACGGCATGGAAGATGCGCAACAATTTGCCGACACTGATGTTTTCCTCCAGACAATCCGACAAAGTCTTGGCTATCGGGTCAAGAGTGTTCACTACATACAATTTCACACGTTCCTTCAAGGAAATACGGAGAGCCATTTCTTTTTTCATAATCGTTTCGTTTATTAATCATGACGCAAAGGAACGGCAAGAATTTGACAGAACATGTCAACGGGTAATTTTTTTTACGGCAAAAACCAGCCTTTTTCGCAAATAATTGTTAAATTCGGGTGTTTCGAGCACTTCAATGTCTTCCATCAGGCCCAAAACGAAGCGGGCGATTCCTTCGTAACGGCTGACCTCCGTCTGGAGAATCCAGTGCTCTTTATCCTCCTTGAAAAGATACTTTTCGGCCAACGGATATTCTTCGAGCAACAAATTGACGGCATTCATTCCCAAACGCAGCTTGACCGGCAGGCACTGGTTGCTGCTGTTATGAAAGATATCGGTGAAGTAGCATTCGTGCTTACTCTCCCAATCCCATACCGCATCCAGTACGACTACCTTGCCAATGCGGGACACTTTAAACAGCTTGTTCTTTCCGGACAGGGGTTCATAACACCAGATTTCATTATTGTTCGAAGTGAAAGCAAAGGGTTCCACAATCCTATCTTTCACCGTATGGCTATTGGACGACTTGTAGGATTTGAACAAGACTTGCCGCTTTTCCTTGATGGCTTCATACAAGAAATGCACATTATCGGCCATACCACTTCTCACGACAATCTCGGACAGGATTTTATAATCATATAGATTATATAACTTCTTTTTCAGATTCTGCTTCAAGGCCGAACCTCCATCAAGACTTTCAATGGCACGTTTCAACACATACGCTTCTTCTTCCGTAAAATGCACCAAGCTGGTTATATCCTTGAAATAAGGCGATGACTTGTCCAAATAATAGCATTTATCCGTTTTACGTACCACAAAACCTGCCATCTTGAAAGCTTCAAGATAACGGTATACGCTACGCGGACTCATACCCAACATTTTACCTAAATCTTCCAAGGTATGACTGCGATTCTGCGTCAGCATCATCATCAACCGAAGTTGTCGTTCAAATTTAACCAGTTCCATAACGATTCGTTTGCGCAAAAGTAATAAAAAAAGTGGATGCGCCATTGACACATCCACTTCATTATTCATTGTAGGACACTCATTACATCATGCCGCCCATGCCACCCATACCCGGGGCACCCATCGGCATTTCAGGCTTGTCTTCCTTCTTTTCCACGATGACACATTCGGTAGTGAGGAACATACCGGCGATAGAAGCGGCATTTTCCAACGCTACGCGAGTCACCTTGGCAGGGTCAACCACACCGGCTGCATGGAGGTTTTCGTATACATCGGTGCGGGCGTTGTAACCGAAGTCGGCCTTGCCTTCGCGTACCTTCTGTACCACTACAGCACCTTCCTTGCCTGCGTTGGCCACAATCTGACGAAGCGGTTCTTCGATGGCACGCTTGATGATTTCAATACCGGTTGTTTCGTCGGCATTGTCACCTGTCATACCTTCGAGCGCATCGATGGCACGGATGTAAGTCACACCACCGCCCGGTACGATACCTTCTTCGATGGCAGCGCGAGTTGCGCAGAGTGCATCGTCCACACGGTCCTTCTTTTCCTTCATTTCCACTTCAGAAGCAGCACCGACGTAGAGGACAGCTACACCGCCAGACAACTTGGCCAGACGTTCCTGCAACTTTTCCTTGTCGTAGTCAGAAGTGGTATTCTTGATTTCGGCCTTGATCTGGTTGATGCGGTCCTGAATGTTTTCCTTGGCGCCGGCACCGTTCACGATGGTTGTGTTGTCCTTCGATACGGTCACCTTGTCGCAAGTACCGAGCATTTCGATGGTAGCCTGTTCCAATGTCAAGCCCTTTTCTTCGCTGATAACGATACCGCCAGTCAAGATAGCGATATCTTCGAGCATAGCCTTGCGACGGTCGCCAAAGCCCGGAGCCTTCACGGCACAGATCTTCAACTGAGAACGCAAGCGGTTCACTACCAAAGTAGTCAATGCTTCGCTATCCACATCTTCGGCAATCACCAAGAGCGGACGACCACTTTGTACGGCCGGTTCGAGGATAGGCAAGAAGTCCTTCAAGTTCGAAATCTTCTTGTCATAGATAAGTACGTAAGGACGTTCCATGACGCACTCCATCTTTTCTGTATCGGTTACGAAGTAAGCCGAGAGGTAACCGCGGTCGAACTGCATACCTTCTACCACGCCGATAGTGGTGTCAGTACCCTTCGCTTCTTCGATGGTGATGACACCGTCCTTCGATACCTTGCGCATGGCGTCAGCAATCAACTTACCGATAACCGGGTCGTTGTTGGCCGATACGGTAGCCACCTGTTCAATCTTGTCGTAGTTATCACCTACCATTTCAGCCTGGCTCTTGATGGATTCCACAACCTTGGCTACGGCCTTGTCAATACCGCGCTTCAAGTCCATCGGGTTGGCACCGGCAGTTACGTTCTTCAAGCCTACGCCTACGATAGCCTGAGCCAATACGGTAGCAGTAGTAGTACCGTCACCGGCATCGTCGCCAGTCTTTGAAGCCACGCTTTTCACCAACTGAGCACCTGTGTTCTGGTACGGGTCAGCCAATTCCACTTCCTTGGCTACGGTTACACCGTCCTTGGTGATGTGGGGAGCACCAAACTTCTTTTCGATAATCACGTTACGACCTTTCGGGCCGAGGGTTACTTTCACGGCATTTGCCAATTCGTCCACGCCCTTCTTCAGCTGGTCGCGGGCATCCATATTGAATAAAATATCTTTTGCCATAATTCTTAATGTTTATATTTGTTTATTAGGTAGTTATAGTAGTTAAAGGGAGTTATCGCTTCGCTCGCCCTTCGGGCAGGGAGTTAAAGGCCAATAGTCTTGTTAATGAATACACCCACAAAATGTATTGGCATCTATCTCCTTTAACTCCTTTATTATTATTCTACAACAGCCAATACATCACTCTGACGCATCATCAAATACTTCACGCCGTTGAATTCCAGTTCTGTGCCTGAATACTTTCCGTACAGAACCTTGTCACCTACTTTCAGAATCATTTCTTCGTCCTTTGTACCCTTACCTGTTGCAACGACTTCACCTTGCAATGGTTTTTCCTTGGCTGTATCCGGGATGATGATACCGCCGATAGTCTTTTCTTCAGCCGGTGCCGGAAGAATCAGCACTCTGTCTGCTAACGGTTTAATGTTCATAGTTCTTTTCCTTTATATTATTATTATACATTCACTGTCGGGCCTTTGTTCAAAAAGGCTTCACTTTACTTATAGCGAAAACCATGCCAAAAGTTCATTTCCGGCTTTTTATGTCTTTTTGGCAGACACATCTGACAAATCTGTCCGCCACGACATGCATATCTTCCCTTTTTCTGCCACGACCTTTCCGACCGGCAAAGGCGAAAACGTCACTTTACGCTCCGTAAAGCGTTGCTTTACAAACATCATATCTTTAAGTGATTTTTACAATCCAGACAAACAAATAACCAATATTTTTGTTTAAGTTTGCAACCATGAATACGACAGAGCAACCGATTCCCAAGAAGAGCCGTTTCCGATGGATAGGATGGGTGATAGCATCGCCTTTCATCCTCTTTGCCGTATTGGCCATTTTGCTCTACTTGCCGCCCATCCAAAACTTTCTGGTAGGCAAGGCCGCCACCTACGCATCCCAAGCCACCGGCATGAACATCAGCGTCGGACGCATAGCCTTGTCGTTTCCGCTGGACTTGATCATCAAGGACGTTCAAGCCACCACTTCGGAGAAGGACACGCTTCTGCAAGTGGACTACCTGAAAGTGGACCTCCAATTGCTGCCCCTGCTAAAGAAAAGAATCGAGCTGGACGGTATTTCGCTGAAAGGAGCCGTCGTCGATACGCGTGACAAGATACCGGGAGTGTGGGCGAAAGGGAAACTTGGCGAATTCTTTGTCGAAAGCCATGGGGTGATATTCAATCCCGAAACGGCCGTCATAGACCGCATCTCGTTGAAGGACACCGACCTTTCCATCCACCTGAGCGACACAACCCAGCAGGAGGAAACCCCGTCGGACACCCTCTACTGGAAGATTATCCTGAAGAAAATGGACCTGGAGAACGTGGCCTTCCAGCTCCAGATGCCCCGCGAGGAGCTGAATCTAAACGTATCCACCCGGCATACGGCACTCCGCAATGGGCTGATAGACCTCCATCGCGAATCGTACTCCCTCCAATCCTTCACCCTGGAAGAAACCGCCTTTTCATATAACTCCACCCTCGCTTTGACCGAAGTGGACGCCCAATTGGATTCGCTCTATTATTGCGGAAAGGACATTCGGGCACGCATCAGCCGGCTGGACGGCAAAGACCAGTCGGGATTGGAACTGACCGAGGGAAGAGCAAGGCTGACGGCCGACGTCCATCGCATCAACCTGCCGGAACTGACACTCAAGACGACGGATTCAGACCTTTCCATGAACGCCCTGCTGGATTGGGATATCCTCGACATGAACCCTCATGCCACCATGAGGACACAACTGAAAGCCGAAATAGGCAAAGAAGACATCGTACGCATGGCTGGTGCCGTAGACTCCACCTTCAACCTACAGTATCCGGAAGAAGACCTGCTGATAGACACCCAGCTGGAAGGGAACCTTCGCGAGCTGCGCCTCCAAACCTTGTCGGCCCGACTCACGCACAGCTTTGACCTTCAAGCAGAAGGCACCTTGATGCATCTGACCGACACTTTGCTGCGCGGAGGAGAAATCGACCTTCGTGCCGAAACCATGAACATGGATTTTCTGACTCCACTGACCGGAGGAAGCTTCGCCATACCTCCCGCCACCCGCCTGCAAGGAAAATTCACCATGGCCGGCCCCGACATGGAAGCCAATCTGACCTTATACCAACCCGAATCCGACGCTTTCATCGGAACAGATTCCCTCCTGACCGTCACACCTGAAGATTCGATACTGACAGACAAAGGCTTCGAAACGAAACATGCCGCACGGATAGCTGCCCGATACAACACCTCCCGACAAGCCTATAGCGCCGACATGACCATCAACGACCTGGACATGCACCAATATCTGCCCCAAGACTCCATCTTCGGCATCTCGGCACAGCTCCAGATACAAGGCGAAGGCACGGACCTGTTCGCCCCGCAAACCCGTCTCAACGCCCAAGGAAGTATCAGCAAACTGCATTACACGTCCTACCTCCTCTCCGGGTATGAACTGGAAGCCACCCTGAAGGAGCAGCTGCTGAACGCCTCCCTCCGGGCAGACAACCGGGCCATGAACCTTCAGGCAACACTCGACGGACAGCTGAAACCCGATGACATCGCCGCCCACCTGCAAATGGAAGTGGGCAAATTAGACTGGCACGCCATGAAACTGATGGATGTACCTTTCTCCACCTCCCATCATTTCGACGTGACCTTCGACACCGACCTTCGAAAGAAATACCAGTTGGAAGCCTCCATGACCAACACCTCCGTACAAGCGCCGAAACGTCAGTTCAAGACGAAGGACCTCTTCATCGGATTCAACACACAAGCCGACTCCACACAAGCCTATCTGAAAGCCGGCGATTTGGACATGGACCTGCAAGCCTTGGGACACATAGAGACATTAGGGGCACAAACCGACACGCTGATAGCCACCCTGAACCGCCAATGGACTACCAAGACCATCGACCAGGAAGCCCTCAAGCTATTGTTCCCAACGATGACCCTCCACATCACATCGGGCAAGGACAACCCCATCTGCAACGTCCTCGCCATGAAGGGCATCACCTACGACCAGCTGCACATGGACTTCCAATCGTCGCCCGAAGAGGGATTGAACGGAAAATCGTCCGTATATGGCATGCACACCGACAGCCTGATGCTGGACACCCTCTATCTGAATGTCACACACGGTTTGGAAGGGCTCGACTTCCAGACGGGCGTCATCAGCAAGGCACGGAAAGGACAGGAAGCGTTTGACATAGACCTGGACGGATTCATACACAACGGAAGCGCACAAGTCATGCTGCAATACCTCAACGCCAAGAAGGAACGGGGCGTATATATGGGGCTTAACGCCGAGCTCCGCCGTCGGGGAATCCGCATGAAACTCATCCCCGAAACCCCTACCCTGGTATATCGTCCGTTCACGCTCAACAAGCAGAACTTCATCTATCTGGCCGACCGTGGACGATTGTTCGGGAACATCAGCCTTTACGACGAACAAGGAACAGGATTGGGATTCTACGCCAACCGTCAGGACTCACTGGCCAACCAGGACATGACCGTCGAACTCTCGCGCATCAACTTGAAGGAATTCAAACGAATCATGCCCTACCTGCCCGAAATGGAAGGATGGCTCGGAGGAGAAGCACACTATGTGGATACCAACGGAGAGGTTTCCATCAGTGGGGACATCCGTATGGAAGACTTCAACTACGAGGGTAATGCCCTGGGAGATTGGGAAGTGAGCGGAGTATATCTGCCCGAAACAGGAAATGAGCACTATGTAGACGGATTCATACGTCATAACGGGGAAGAAATAGCCTATGTGAACGGAGCCTATACCTCGTCGGAGAAGGAAGGCGACAATCTGGAAGCCGACATGAGCCTGACAGATTTTCCGCTCTATGTCATCAATCCTTTCGTGCCCGACAAGTTCGTCGAGTTCTCGGGAAAGTCCAGCGGTATGCTTTCCATGGAAGGAAACCCCGCCCGACCCACACTGAACGGTGAAGTCAAAATGGATTCGGTCATTCTGGCGCTGCCCGACCTTTCCGTCAAGTTCCGTATGGATGAAAAGCCCGTACAGATGGTGGACAGCAAGCTGTCGTTCAATGATTTCCATATCTACACCGCCGGAAAGTCACCATTCACCATCAACGGAACCGTCAACATGGCCAATCTGGAAAGGATAACGACCGACTTGCGCATGAAGGCGACCGACTATGAACTGATGAACGCCAAGAAAACACGCCGTGCCGTGACCTATGGAAAGATTTATGTAGATGTGGACGCCACACTTCGTGGAGCTATCGACGAGCTGAAGATGCGCGGCAACATGAACGTATTGGGAAAGACCGATTTCACCTATATACTTAAAGACTCCCCTTTGGCCGTCAGCGACCGACTGGGCGACATGGTGACCTTCGTCAACTTCAACGACACGGTTCCGGTAGCTGAAGTCGAGAACCAGCCCGTATCCCTCAACGGCATGGACATCGCCATGACCGTACACATCGACCAAGCCGTACAAGTACACGTTGACCTGACTCCCGACGCATCCAACTACATGCTCGTCGAAGGTGGGGGTGACCTCTCCTTCCAATACACGCCGCAAGGAGATATGCTTCTGAACGGACGATATTCACTCATGAGCGGAGAACTGAAATATGAAATACCGATCATTCCACTCAAAACCTTCAACATCCAAGATGGAAGTTACATCGACTGGACAGGCAATCCGATGAATCCACAACTGAACATCAAGGCCACTGAACACATCCGCGCCTCAGTCAGTGAGAACAAAGAGACGCCACGCATGGTGGGCTTCGACGTGGGAATAGCCTTGACCGAACGACTCGAAAACCTGGGGTTGGCCTTCACCCTTGAATCGCCCGAGGACGCTTCCGTACAAGAGCAGCTCAATGCCATGAGTCCGGAAGAAAGAGGCAAACTGGCCGTCACCATGCTGGTCACTGGCATGTACATGGCTGAAGGTAATGCAACGGGAGGATTCAACGTAAACAACGCCTTGAACTCCTTCCTCCAGAACCAGATTTCCAACATAGCCGGCAAGACGCTCGATGTGAATCTGGGCATGGAAACCACGGACAATGCCTCCGGTGGAAAACAGACCGACTACAACTTCCAATTCGCCAAACGATTCTGGAACAACCGTTTCCGTATCGTTATCGGAGGGAAAGTGTCGACCGGCAATACCGCCCAACGCGACGAGACCTTCATCGACAATGTTTCAATCGAATATCGTCTGGACAATAGCGGCACACGCTATGTCAAGCTCTTCCACGACAAGAATTACGAAAGCATCCTTGAAGGGGAAGTCATCGAGACCGGCATCGGTATCGTGCTCCGCAAGAAGATGAGCGAACTGGGCGAACTGTTTATATTCAAACGGAAAGATGACCATGAAAACGAATAGACACAACCACATCGGCTATACCCATAGCAGGACAGGAATGACACTGAACGGCAGACTCCTACAAATGATTTGCCTGACAATCGTCCTTCTCCTTGCATCCTGCTCCACCACCCGCCATCTGCCAGAGGGAGAAATCCTCTATACGGGTGTGGAGGATATGATTATCGAAAACGAGGACAAGACTCCGGCCGGTATCAGTGCGCTTGAAGAAGTGGAAGCCGCCCTCTCCTATCCTCCCAACAACGCCATTCTCGGAAGCAACTCCTTGCGATGGCCCTTGCCTACCGGACTATGGATATACAACAGCTTCAAGAAGTATGAAGACAAGAAAGGATTGGGAAGATGGATATACGACCACATGGGCGCCAATCCCGTACTGATATCCAATGTCAATCCGGCCACCCGTGTGAAGATTGCCACCAACCTGTTGCGCGACTATGGCTATTTCAATGGAGCCGTCAGCTACGAGGAGATTCCTCAGAAGAATCCCAAGAAGGCGAAGCTGAGCTATCGGATAGACATGTCCAACCCCTATTTTCTCGACTCCATTGCGTACTTGAAATATCCCGTAAAAGCGGACAGCCTCATCCAGGCCACCCGTCGGCAGAGCGTCTTGAAAAGCGGAGATAACTTCAGTGTCTTGAAACTGGAAGAAGAACGCCAGCGCCTCAGCGAACTGTTCCGTAACAACGGCTATTATTACTTCCGCCCTGAATTCACCACCTTCCGTGCCGATACCCTTCAGAAGTCCGGCTATGTAAGTCTGCAAGTAGTCCCCCAGACCGGCATCCCCGACGAAGCCAAGAAACAATACTACATCGGACAAACCTCCATCTACCTGACCGGATACAACGGAGAAGCCCCGACAGATACGCTCCGCCTGCGGAATATGGTCATCCACTATAGCGGCGACAAGCCCGGCATACGTCCGGGAGTCATCCGAAGGAACCTCTTCTTCCAGAAAGGTGAGCTCTACAACCAGGCCAAGCAAACTTACTCACAAGAAGCCATTGCACGGATGGGCATCTTCAAATATGCGGAGTTCAGGTATGAACCGAAGGACACCTTGTCAACTTGCGACTCGTTGAATGTCAACATCCATGCCATGTTCGACCTGCCCTACGACGGAGAGCTGGAACTGAACGTAACCACCAAAAGTACCGACCAGACAGGCCCTGGTGCTTCCTTCAGCCTCACCCGCAAGAATTTCCTCCGAATGGGAGCCGACTTGTCATGGGAGGTCAAGGGCTCTTATGAATGGCAAACCAACTCGACGGTTGACGGCGACAACACGGTGATGAATTCTTACGAGCTGGGCACTTCCCTTTCGTTGGATTTCCCCCGGTTGATACTCCCTTGGAGAGACAGGGAATTGCGACGCTCGCGCTTCCCCCAGCACACTTCTTTCAAACTGTACATCAACCAGTTGAACCGTGCGCGTTTCTTCAAGATGCTTTCGTTTGGAGGAACGGTTTCTTACGACTTCCAGCGTTCACGCACCTGGAAACACACCATCACTCCTTTCCGCTTGGAGTTCAACACTTTGCAAAGCACCACCGAGAGGTTTGATTCCATTTCATTGGCCAACCCTACTCTGGCTCTGAGTTTGGGCAACCAGTTCATTCCTGCCATGGAATACACTTTCACCTACGACAATGCACGACTCAAGAAGCGTCACCAATTGTGGTGGGAAACGTCGTTTACTTCGGCAGGAAATGTCACTTCGCTCATTTATGCCGCTTTCGGGAAAGGCTTGAAGGAAACGAACAAGAAGCTCCTGAACAGCCCATACGCCCAATTCCTGAAAATGACATCCGAAATACGCACCTTACTGAAAATCAGCGGCAAGCACCAACTGGCAGCCCGACTGATGGGAGGTATCATCTATGCCTATGGCAACCAGCAGGTAGCTCCGTACAGCGAGCAATTCTACATCGGAGGTGCCAACAGCATCCGAGCCTTCACCGTCCGTTCGTTAGGTCCCGGCACCTACCATCCGGCAGCCGACGAGAAGTACGGCTACATCGACCAGACGGGTGACATCAAGCTGGAGGCCAACGTAGAATATCGTTTCCCACTCTTCGGCGATTTGTATGGAGCCACTTTCCTCGACGCGGGTAACGTATGGCTGCTACGCAAGGAGGAAGGACGTCCGGGAGGCCAGCTCACGATGAAGAACTTCGCCAAGAGCATCGCCCTCGGCACGGGAGTAGGCCTGCGCTATGACCTGGAATTTCTGGTGATAAGACTCGACCTCGGCATTGCCTTGCATGCACCTTATGACACCGGCAAGAAGGGGTATTACAACATTCCGAAGTTCAAGGACGGACTGGGACTCCATTTTGCCATCGGTTATCCTTTCTGATAACGATTTATTTTGTACTTTTGCACCATTAAATAATACTAAAGAAAAAATTATGAAACCTACATTATTCTTATTGGCCGCTGGTATGGGCAGCCGTTACGGGGGCTTGAAGCAATTGGACGGACTGGGTCCCAATGGTGAAACAATCATGGACTATTCCATCTATGACGCCATCAAGGCAGGCTTCGGCAAACTGGTGTTCGTCATCCGCAAGGATTTTGAACAGGATTTCCGCGATAAAATCATCTCCAAATACGAAGGTCACATCCCTTGCGAACTGGTGTTCCAATCCATCGACGCACTCCCCGAAGGGTTCACTTGCCCCGAAGGACGTGTCAAGCCATGGGGTACAAACCACGCCGTTCTGATGGGTGCAGGCTTCATCAACGAGCCGTTTGCCGTCATCAATTGTGATGACTTCTACGGACGCGATTCGTATGAAACAATGGCCAAGTTCCTGACATCCCTTCCCGAAGGTTCGAAGAACGTCTATTCAATGGTGGGATTCCGTGTAGGAAATACTTTGAGCGAGAGCGGCACCGTGTCGCGTGGCATCTGCGAAACCAATGAAAAGCAGCTCCTCACCTCCGTGGTGGAACGTACCAAGATCCAACGCATGGACGGAGAAGTGAAATACATTGACGACAATGGCGAATGGGTATCAACCCCCGAAACCACTCCGGTCAGCATGAACTTCTGGGGATTCACCCCTGACTATTTCCAATACAGCCAAGACTTCTTCAAGGTATTCTTGAGCGATCCGACGAATATGGAGAACCTGAAGAGCGAATTTTTCATTCCGCTGATGGTGGACAAGCTCATCAACGACGGAACCGCTACGGTAGAAGTTCTCGACACCACCAGCAAGTGGTTTGGAGTGACTTATCCGGAAGACCGCCAAAGCGTTGTTGAAAAGATTCAGGCACTGATTGATGCCGGTGAATATCCTGCAAAGTTGTTCTAAACATACGCTTCTCTTATATTAGTATGCCACTTTACGACCCGTAGTATGGCACTTTACGACCCGTAAAGTGCCATACTAATATATGTAACTTCTACACTTGTGTCTTGTATTCGCTGGGCGACATCCCTGTGTGATGGCGGAAATATTTTCCGAAGAAGGAAGGGTTGGGAAAGTTCATATAATAGGCTACTTCCTGAATGGACATGGTGGAATATTTCAGCAACGTCTTTATCTCCAATATCACATACTCGTCTATCCATTGCCCGGCGGTCTTGCCACTCACCTTCTTGATGACCGTGGAGAAATGCTTGGGAGTCAGGAACAGTTGTCCGGCATAGAAATCCACCCGACGCTCCTTCCGATGATGTTCGGACACCAGGCTGATGAATTGCTTGAACAACACCTCTTCGCGCTTCAACGGACGGGACGCCTCCTCTTGTAACCCAGGACGATGGCGATAAAGGACAGACCCCAGCTTATAAAGATAGGCCGCCAAAAGGCGTTTGACAATATCCGAACGGAAATAATCCTCCTCGCACTCCACCGCTTCTTCAATCAACATGAAGTAAGTATCCATTTCTTTCACCTCTTCCTCGGTCAATCTCAGTACGGGATGTTCCTTCTGGGAAGCGAAAAAAGGAATGAAAGTGTTGAGATTGATGTACATCTCCTTCAGAAAATTGGAAGAAACCATCATCACTTGCGACAGATGGAGACCGGCCGAAGCAGTTCCCCCATGAATCAAGTCGCCCGATGTACAGATTATCAGATTGTTGACATCCCATTCGTGGGACTTCAAATTGATGTTCAGACACGACTTTCCCTTCTTCCTGAGCCCGATGAACAGCCCCTCAAGCCTCAACGGATGGCGGAAGAAAGGGTCAATCCCTTCACGCAGATAGTGCTCGGTATGTTCTATCAGCAAGTCGTTGCCCAAGCCCTTGGCATGGGGGAAGTGCAGACGAATGCGTTCGATGGATATATCCTTTATCTTATGTTCCATAATTCCTATACTCAGCGCAAATTAAGCAATAAAAATCGGAATACAGGTCATTTTGTCGCACAATTCTTCCTTCGAAGCGCTACATCCAACCCGTTGGAGGCACTCTTCAGTTCCAAAAGGAGCATTTGCATCCCCAAAAGGCGCAAAAATGGCACAGATTCTTAATTCTTGCTAAAAGAAACGTTTTGGCATGGAATTTGTTAGGATTTGGATGTATATTTATAAAACTTTTAATTGATAAACCGAAAAACTATGTATTGGATATTGTTTATTGGGATTGCTATCCTCAGCTACATCGTACAGCACAACTTGCAGAGCAAGTTCAAGAAGTATTCGAAAATGCCGTTGATGAATGGTATGACAGGACGTGAAGTGGCCGAGAAGATGCTTCACGACAATGGCATCTATGATGTAAAAGTGACCAGCACACCAGGTATGCTGACCGACCACTATAACCCGGCCAATAAGACAGTAAATCTCAGCGAAGGGGTATATGGAAGCAACAGCATAGCAGCTGCTGCCGTAGCTGCACACGAATGTGGACATGCCGTCCAGCACGCACGTGCCTACGCTCCGCTCAAGATGCGTTCGGCTTTGGTTCCCGTGGTGCAATTCTCATCCAGCATCGTAAGTTGGGTGTTGTTGGCAGGCATCCTGATGGTGGAAACCACGCAAAGCATCTTATTGATTGGCATCATCCTGTTTGCCGCCACCACCCTGTTCAGCCTCATCACCCTCCCGGTGGAAATCAACGCCAGCGGACGCGCCCTGGCTTGGCTGAGCCGTGCTGGAATCACAAATACCTTCAATCACAAAGCTGCGGAAGACGCCTTGAAATCAGCAGCCTATACTTACGTAGTAGCTGCCCTCAGCTCGTTGGCTACCTTGATATATTATGTGATGATTTATATGGGTCGTCGCGACTGATTTTTTCGACGTAACCATTTGCAATTTGTCATTCATCGCTTTGCCTTGAATGACAAATTGTGTTTTATTTCATAGAATCATAAAAAAACTCTACCTTTGCACCTTAATAATAAAGGTGATAACTCATAATATCTAACTCACAACTCAAATTATGGCTCAGAAACCAAGCATTCCAAAGGGAACCCGTGATTTTTCGCCCGTAGAAATGGCGAAGCGTAACTATATATTCAACACCATCCGCGAGGTGTTCCACCTCTTCGGCTATCAGCAGATTGAAACTCCGTCGATGGAAAACCTTTCGACCTTGATGGGCAAGTATGGCGACGAG
>JAFVTL010000105.1 GCA_017503235.1 Bacteroidaceae bacterium
ACCAGGAGCGGCCGCACTTGGTGACCAGGAACGGCCGTTCCTGCTCGGAGGAAAGTACGCTCCTGCTCGGAGCATATTACTACGCTGGTTGGAGGATATTAATACGCTGGTCAACCCCTTTTTCAGTCAGTTTCAGAATCTCAGTATCTTCATTGTAACCCCCTGATATACAGACTCGACTGAAGATAGTGACGATGAATTTCAACTTCATCTCACTATATAATAGTAGGGACACGCCATGGTGTGTCCGCCGGTTACCTCCCATTCTTAAGGCACGAATTGCACGGATTAACACGGATAAAATAGATTCCTCTGTGTCTCCGTGTCTCTGTGTTCTAAAGAAATACTAACTCGACGTACCACGACTCGTAGTATGCCGTACCACGACCCGTAAAGTGCCGTACTATTACCGCTAACTCGTCACTCTGCAAATAGAGTTATTGTCGTTGCCATTCATTGCCATTTGTACCGATATAGGACGATTTTGTTTTATTTAACGGACATCCTTGCAGTCTTGTCGGACAAAACCCGTTTCTTTGTTAAAACTAAGTTGTTGAAATATGAACAAATTACGAATCTTAGGAATCATTCTGCTTATTATCACTACCATGACTACGACAAACGCTCAATCATACGACCAACTTTGGAAGCAAGTGGAGATACAAGCAAAGAAGGATTTGCCGAAATCGGCTATTGTTGAAACCCGTAAGATCTTTAAAAAGGCGGAAGCGGAGAAGAATGTGCCGCAGATGATGAAAGCCTATCTGACTATGATGGCTTATCGAGGGGAAATTGCCCCCGATAGCATTGAAGTGGATAGAAGCTACTTGAAGGAGTGGGCGGAAGATAAAGCCACTTCGGTGGTGGATAAGGCCGTACTTCATTCCATTTTGGCAGGCTTGTACATCGAACAGGACTTTGAAAAAGGAAATGCTTATTTACATGCTTCATTGAAAGACAGCTTGACTCTTTTTGAGTATCCGGCGGGTAAATTGGTTCCGATGGTAAAAGTGGGGACAACCAGCCGATTGTATTTTGATGACAACTTGTATGATTTGTTGGCACATAGAGCCATCAAGTTGTGGAGAAACAATCAGTGGAGAGCCGAAAGGACTAAAGTGGAGCAAGAGATAAGCAAGACCTATCAAACTTTGCTGGACCATTATGAAAAGACGGGCAAGCGAAGTGCTTGGTTGCTGACTGTTCTTGACGCCAATCCCGATGCGGATGAAGCCAAACTCCGTTCATGGATTAAGGAATACGACGATTTGGATGTTTGTGCGGAGACCTATATCCGGTTAGCTCAACGAATGGCGTATGAAGACAATCCGGCCGAGCGCATGAAGGTAGTGCGGGAGGGTATCCGTCGTTATTCCAACTACAGTCGGGTGAATGTGCTGAAGAATATGGAGAAGGAAATCCTTTCGCCCGATGTAAGAATGACCATACCTTCAGCTTACCCCGACAAACCGATAAAGGTGTCGGTTAATTATCGCAATTTGGAACGGTTGGATGTAGAGGTGTATCAACTCAGATTAAAGGCCGATTCTAAAGAACTTTCGGAAGTAAACGAAAAAACGGTGAAGAAATATGGTACTCTGTACCGTAAAGAAGCCATTGACTTGTTGCCGACTCCCGATTATCGGATGACGGATACATTGGCTTATTTGAAACCGCTTCCCGAAGGTGTCTATTATGTGGTGATGATGGATAAGGCTCATGCCGTGAAGGAAGGAACATCGTTGGTGGTGGATGCAGAAATGGAAATTTATCGCCCATTGCCCGACAATAAAGTAGAAACGGTTGTTTTGGATAAGGAAACGGGCAAACCCAACAAGGTGTCGGTAGGTAAGGAGAAGGAGAGATGGAATCGATATCATTATTCGGATAATGACGAGAAGGAAATAGTGGTCAGCTTGTTTACCGATCGTGCAATCTATCGCCCTGGTCAGACGGTGTATTTCTCGGGTCTTGTGTATGAGCAGGAACAAGATTCAGTGAAGGTGTTGAAAGATAAATCCATGCAAGTGTCTTTGTTGGATAATGATTATAAGAAAGTAAAGACATTGGAGGTGAAAACGAATGATTTCGGTACATTCAGCCAGTCATTTGTGTTGCCGGAGGATTGTCAAACGGGAGTATGGCTAATCCAAACAGAGAATGCAAGGTTAGGTGTGAGGATAGAAGAATACAAACGACCGACTTTCGAAGTGACATTCAATCCCGTACAAACAACTTATCAGGCAGGCGATTCCATTCAGGTGACGGGAAAGGCTACGACTTTTGCCGGTGCCCCCGTACAGAATGCTCGGGTAAAATATGATATTACTTGCATGGAAAATAGTTGGTGGCGAATGAGAGGCTCGACGGTACATCGTACGGAAGGAGAGGCCTTGACCGATGCGGACGGTTGCTTTTCCATTCCTGTACGCTTTCTCCCGAGTCCTAACGAAAAGAAATATTGGTATTATTCCTATGTTGTATCAGCACAAGTAACTTCAATGGCCGGTGAGACACAGATGGGAGAATTGACATTGCCTTTGGGAAGTTCCTCTTTACGACTGAACGTGAATCATTGGAAGGAGACATTTGTCAAAGAACAACCCCAAAAATTAACTGTCGATGTACAAAATCTCACAGGGCAACCGATTGCTACGATGGTGGATTGTAATATATATAAAGGTGAACAATCGCTCTTGTCTTTTGAGGTTAAGTCTAATGATCCTTTTACGTCTGACATCTTCAAACCATTGCCTTCTGGAGAGTATACATTGAAAGTAAGTGCAAAGGATGAACAAGGAAATGCTTGTGAGGAAAGTTACCCCTTTGTTTTATTCTCATTGAAGGATACTCGTGTACCTTCTGATGTAATGGAGTGGAATTATCAAACGAGTGATACTTTCCCGGCTTCTCTTTATTTCGGCACTAAAGAAAAGGACGTAATCGTATTCTATGACGTATTTTCGGGTAATAAACGACTCGAGAGTAAACAGATAGCATTTTCGGATTCTTTACTTCGCTTGGATTTTGATTATAAGGAAGAATACGGAGATGGTGTCATGGTATCTATGGCATTCGTCAAGAATAGCCAACTTTATCATCAGTATTTCACTATCAAGAAACCTCAACCGGATAAGGATTTACAATTGAAGTGGACAATTTTCCGTGACAAGCTTCAGCCGGGAAGTAAGGAAACATGGACCTTGCAGGTGGCTTATCCGAATGGGACACCGGCTGATGCACAATTGTTGGCTACCATGTACGATGCTTCATTGGATGATTTTGCTTCTCACGAATGGGATTTATTTGTGTTCTTTTATCGAAACATACCTTATACTTCATGGAGAGTGGAAGGTAATAATCCGAGTTGGTTGAATCTGAATTTCCCCCTTCGTCTATTGAAAACAGAGCCGTTGGATTATAGCGAATTGATTGTTCCTTTTAGAACGAATGTAAGGACAGAAGGTATGGTGATGTACAGTGCCCGTTCTTCCAAAGCATTGAATGAAGTTGTTTTTGAAGAAGAAATTGTACCATTGGAACAATCTGATGCGATGGATGAAGTAAGTGCCGATAATAAACCACTTCGTACCAACTTTGGCGAAACAGCCTTCTTCTACCCGAATCTGCGTACCGATGCCAATGGAGAGGTGAAGATTGAATTTACGCTTCCCGAAAGTCTGACCACTTGGAGGTTCATGGGATTGGCACATACTAAGGATATGGATTACGGACAAATAACATCGGAAGTAGTGGCCAGCAAGGAATTTATGTTGCAACCTAATATGCCTCGTTTCGTACGGATAGGTGACGAAGTGAGCCTGTCTGCTTCGCTCATCAATCAGAGTGATAAGGATGTGATTGGTAATGTACGGATGGAGTTGTTCAATCCGGCTACCGACAAGGTATATATGGTGAAGAAACAACGCTTTCTGATTACTCCGAATGCAACGACTACGGTTCATTTTGGTTTTGAAGTGAGTGGCGAATGGGAAGATTTGGCCGTTCGCTGGATAGCCGAAGGCGATACATTCAGTGATGGAGAGCAACGGGTGCTTCCGGTACTCAGCAACAAGCAGCAGATAACGGAAAGTGTACCTTTATATATCAATGGCAAGGGTACTTCCACTTTCTCACTTGAGAGTCTGTTCAATCATCATAGCAAGAGCATCAGCCATCCGAAGATGATTGTAGAATTTACGGGTAATCCGGGTTGGTATGCCGTACAGGCCTTGTCGGCGTTGCAAGAACCGGATAACGAGGACGCCATTTCATGGTCGGCTTCCTATTATGCCAACAAACTGATCAGTTACTTGGCGGAGACCAATCCTGAAATAGCTCATCGCTTTAATGCAGAAACGCTGGGCGTTCGTTCTTCCCGCGCTCTTCGTCAGTTGAAGGAACTTCAAGATGAAGAAGGAGCATGGAGCTGGTATAAAGGAATGAAAGGAAGCCGTTATATGACCACTCAAGTGATGGAGTTGCTGGCCCGCTTGCAGATGTTGACCGGGAAACCATTGGAGGAAGCCGAGGCTATGAAGCTGTATACCAATGGCATGGCCTACCTTGCGAAGGAAGCGAAAAAGGAATACGACATATTGAAAAAGCTCGACAAGGAGGGGAAGAAACCTCTGATACCTTCCGAACAAGTGCTTCATTATCTATATATCTGTGCTTTGAATGGAACGGGAAAAGGCGATGAGGCGAAGGTGAACCGATATTTCATCGACCGATTGGTGAAGTTGGAAAATGCCGGGGCACTGACTATCTATGGTAAGGCCTGCTCGGCCGTTATTCTTCAACTGGCGGGCGAGGAAAACAAAGCAAAGGAAGTGCTTCAATCGTTGATGGAATATTCAGTTTATACCGATGAAATGGGCCGTTATTTCGATACGCCAAGGGCAGAGTATTCCTGGAAGAGCTATCGGATACCGACTCAAGTAGCTGCTATCGAAGCCATATCTCGGATTGCGAAAGAAGAAAAGACGATAGAGGAGTTGAAACGCTGGTTGCTACAACAGAAACGGACGCAGGATTGGGAAAGCCCAGTCGCTACGACGGATGCGGCCTATGCTTTGTTGAATACGGGCGAAAGCGTTTTGGACAATAACGGAGCCTGTCAGATTAAGCTGGGTAAAGTGACGGTTTCTTTGGAAGAAAGTGACACTTTAGCGTATGTAAAGCAACGTGTTGAGGGAAAGGTAATGAATATCCGCGAAGTGACAATTAAGAAGACATCGGATGGCCTTGGCTGGGGAGCTGTCTATGCAACGTATGAAGAGGACATGAATCGAATTGGTATACAAGGCAATGCGCTTAGCGTCCGGAAACAGATATATAAGGATGGAAAACCGGTAGAAGAGGGCGCTCCGTTGCGTATTGGCGACAAGCTTACCGTTCGATTGACGATTAAAACTGACCGCGATATGGATTTCGTTGAAGTGAAGGATGAACGGGCGGCATGCATGGAGCCGGTGGATGTGCTTTCCGGCTATCGTTGGGCGGATGGTCTCGGGTATTTCCTACGCACTAAAGATTCCTCTACCTCGTTCTATATGGATCAGCTGAGGAAAGGAACTTATGAGATTCTGTATGACGTGTATGTGAATCTGGCCGGTAACTACCAAGAAGGAGCCGTTACGGTTCGTTCGGTTTATGCTCCCGAATTTTCAGGACATGCCGGCGGAAGAGTTCTGAAGGTAGAATGATTGAAAAATGGCAATCTTTTGAAATAATTGCGTATATTTGTACCCTACATCAATCAGATTTGGAATGAAACGTTTAACATCTATCATAATCGTATTGCTGGCATGGATATCTTCCGCTCAAGCACAACCAAAAGCCACTTTTGACAAAGAAGCACATGCTTTCGGCACCATCTTGTGGAAGAATCCGGCAACGGCCGTCTTCAAGATAACCAATACGGGCGACAAACCTTTGGTCATTTCCAACGTCACCACGTCATGTGGTTGTACGGATGCGGAATGGACAAAATCACCCATAGCCCCCGGTGAGTCGGGAAGTATAACCTCAACTTTTGACGCAAAGGCATTGGGCCGTTTCCGGAAAAGTATAGGCGTCTATTGCAATGCTGCCGCCCGCCCGATTTATTTGAGTTTGAGTGGTGAGGTAACCGCTGACCCTAAAAAGACCGTTACGCTTCCTTACCAGATAGGTGACATCAAGTTGGATAAGGACGTGATAGAATTTGACGACGCCAATAAAGGTGAAAAACCTTTTGTGGAATTGATGGTGGCCAATACTTCGAACAAGCCCTATCAACCGGTACTGATGCACCTGCCTCCTTATCTTAGTGCAGAATCAGTGCCTGAAGTTCTGCCCAAGGATGGATATGGTAAAATCAAGATTACACTCGATACGGATAAATTGCCCAAGTTCGGATTGACAAAAGCAACGGTTTATCTGTCCCGATTCATGGGCGATAAGGTGAGTGACGAGAATGCCATCCCCGTTTCTGCCGTATTGTTGCCTGACTTTAGTGGCCTTACTGCACAAGAACTTCAGCATCCGCCGGTGGTGGAAGTGTCGACGACAGAAGTCGATATGGGTGTCTTGAATGGGAAAATGAAGAAATCCCAGCAAATAGTCATTCGGAACGCTGGTGAACGTGACTTGGAAATCAGTGATTTGCAAGTGCTTGATCCGGCTGTTGGGGTGCATCTGAAGAAGCATGTGTTGAAGCCGGGTGCCAGTACGAAACTGAAAGTGACAGCTTATGGACAATATGTGGAAGGTTTGAAACGAATGCCACGAGTCATAATGATAACCAACGACCCCAATCGTCCGAAGATTATTATTCATGTAAAAGTATCCTCAAAGTAAATACCATTATGGAACATCCTGAAAACAGTGAAGAATACAAAGGCTTGACCGTGAATGCGGGCATTGAACAGCCTTCTATCGTCAATCCATATCTGAAGTTGCGCAAGAAGCCCAAACGTCGTGAGTTCTCTGTTGGCGAGTATGTGGAAGGTATTCTTCAAGGCAACATGACCGTACTTAGTCAGGCGGTGACATTGGTTGAAAGCTTGAAGCCGGAGCATCAGGCTTTGGCGCAAGAGGTAATCGAGAAGTGTCTGCCTCATTCGGGAAACTCTGTTCGTATTGGTATCAGTGGCGTGCCAGGCGCAGGCAAGAGTACCTCCATCGATGTCTTTGGCTTGCACGTGCTTGAAAAAGGCGGCAAGCTGGCGGTACTGGCCATTGACCCCAGTAGTGAAAGGACAAAAGGAAGTATTTTGGGGGACAAGACACGCATGGAGAAACTTTCCGTTCATCCGAAGGCATTCATTCGTCCCAGCCCATCGGCGGGTTCTTTGGGTGGAGTGGCTCGAAAAACTCGTGAAACCATCATCCTTTGTGAAGCGGCCGGCTTTGACAAGATATTTGTAGAAACGGTAGGGGTAGGGCAGAGCGAGACAGCCGTACACTCGATGGTAGACTTTTTCCTGCTCATTCAGTTGGCCGGTACAGGCGATGAATTGCAAGGTATTAAGCGTGGTATTATGGAAATGGCCGATGGAATCGTTATCAATAAGGCCGATGGAAATAATATCGAAAAGGCTCAGTTGGCAGCTGCGCATTTCCGCAACGCCTTGCATCTCTTCCCGACTCCTGATTCGGGATGGACACCTCAGGTATTCACTTATTCAGGATTTTACGGCTTAGGCATCAAAGAGATTTGGGATATGATTGATGACTATTTCGTGTTCGTAAAGAAAAACGGATATTTCGATTACCGCCGTAACGAACAGGCCAAGTATTGGATGTACGAAAGCATCAATGAGCATTTGCGGGATAGCTTCTATCACAATCCGACAATCGAAACCATGTTGAAGGCTCAGGAATCTAATGTTCTGAACGGGCAAGTCACTTCCTTTGTTGCAGCCAAGAAATTGCTTGACACCTATTACGACTTGATGAAATAAAGAAAGGGAGCTAGCTCCCTTTCTTTATGTTAGATACTTAATTCGTGTAGTACACTGACCAGTTCCTTGTCTATCGGTTTGTCATTCTTGATGGCTTTGGTGAATGGCACGTACACAATCTTGTTGTTTTCTATACCAATCATTACATTGCGTTGTCCTTCGAGCAAGGCTTGGATGCTGGCTACACCCATGCGGCTGGCAATGATACGGTCGTGTGCAGTGGGGCGTCCGCCACGTTGTAAGTGTCCGAGAATGGTTACACGTACATCGTATTGGGGATATTCGTTCTTTACGCGTTCGGCATAATGCATGGCTCCACCGGTCAGTTCACTTTCTGCTACCAATACTATACTACTGCTCTTGGACTTTCGGAAGCCTTGCTTGATGAATGCTTCCAGCTGGTCGACTTCTGTACTGAACTCAGGAATGATGGCCGCTTCGGCTCCAGCCGCAATGGCTCCGTTCAAGGCGAGGAAACCGGCATCGCGTCCCATTACTTCCACAAAGAACAGACGTTCGTGGGAAGTGGCCGTGTCTCGAATCTTGTCCACTGCATCCAAAATGGTATTCAAGGCTGTATCATAACCAATGGTGGTATCTGTACCATACAAGTCATTGTCGATAGTGCCTGGAAGTCCGATGCAAGGGATGTCGTATTCTTGGGCGAAGATACGTGCACCTGTCAAAGAACCGTCGCCTCCAATCACCACCAGTGCATCAATGCCATGCTTCTTCATATTTTCAAAAGCTTGGGCGCGTCCTTCGGGTGTAGTGAATTCTTTGCAACGGGCTGTTTTCAGGATGGTACCCCCCATCTGTATGATGTTACTTACATTCTGTGACTTGAATTCAACGATTTCATCGGTAACGAGTCCTTTGTATCCTCTGTAGATACCAAACACTTTCAACCCATTGTAGATGGCCGAACGGGTGACGGCGCGGATAGCCGCATTCATGCCGGGAGCATCGCCTCCCGATGTCAGAATACCAATGCTTTTAATGATTCCCATAACAATCTTTTTCTATTAGTGTTAAATATGTGATTCAAGAATGACTCTTTTGCACTCTTCCATCAACCATTTAGGAGTGGATGTTGCCCCACAAATGCCGATGGATTGGGCGTTTTTCAGCCATTCCGGATTTATTTCTTCGGGTTGGTCTATCTGATGTGTATTCGGATTTACGCGTAGACATTCATGATATAAAATCTTTCCATTGGAGCTTTTCCGTCCGCATACAAATAAAATCAAGTCGTGGCTGGCGGCAAAATTCCGGATGTTGGGCATACGGTTGGCCACTTGTCGGCAAATGGTGTCGGAATATTCAAATGTCGCTTCAGGGGAAATGTGCTCCTTGATGTAGGATACGATTTGCCAAAACTCGTCGACTGACTTCGTCGTTTGTGAATATAGACGGATATCCCTGCTAAAATCCAATCTGTCGGCTTCTGTCAGGTTCTCAATGACAATGGCTTCGCCGCATGTCTGTCCTACCAAGCCCAACACCTCGGCGTGTCCGTTCTTTCCGTAAATGACAATTTGTTTTTTGCGGAGGTTGTCCGTATTGTCGTATTCTTGTTTGATGCGTTTTTGAAGACGAAGTACTACCGGACAAGTAGCGTCAATGATTTCTATGTTGTTCTTTTGAGCCAATTCGTAGGTTGCAGGGGGCTCTCCATGGGCACGAAGCAGAACTTTGGCATGATGAAGACGGGCAAATTCCTCGTGGTTGATGGTGATTAATCCCATTTTTTTGAGTCGTTCGCATTCCTGACCATTGTGTACAATGTCGCCCAGGCAATAAAGAGTATTCCCCTTTGCCAGTTCTTCTTCTGCTTTCTTTATGGCGGTAGTTACCCCAAAGCAAAACCCGGACCCGTTGTCTATTTCTACATTAACCATTGACTACTCGTTGGTATTGTTCGGCCAACCATTGCTTTTGTTCTTCGATTGTCAAATGACTGTTGTCCAACAATATGGCATCTTCCGCTTGGCGAAGAGGGCTGACGGCGCGATTCTGGTCGATGAAATCGCGTTCTTTTACATTGTTAAGTATTTCTTCATAAGATGCTTCCTGTCCTTTGGTCTTCAGCTCGTCATAACGGCGTTGGGCACGGATTTCGGCTGATGCTGTTACAAATATCTTTAATTCAGCTTCGGGAAATACAACCGTACCGATGTCGCGTCCGTCCATGACAATGCCTTTGGCTTTGCCCATTTCCTGCTGCTGCTTGACCAAAGCCTCGCGAACGAAACCTAATGCGGCTACAGGACTGACGTGTGAAGAAACCTCCATGCTGCGGATGAGGCTTTCAACAGGGCGTCCGTTCAGGCAGGTTATGGGGCGTTGAGTCTCAGGATCCAGTTGGAATGAAATGTTGATTTCAGGCATGGCTTCTTCAAGGCGTGCCGTGTCAATGCCGTCTTTAGTGAAGAGGTTGTTCTCCAGACAATAGAGGGTTACGGCGCGATACATGGCGCCACTGTCAATGTAAATATATCCGATTTCACGGGCCAAATCTTTGGCCATGGTGCTTTTACCACAGGATGAGTAGCCGTCTATGGCAATGGTTATCTTCTTCATAAATTGGTACTTGAATAATGGCTCAAAGATACGGAAAGTTCTCTGTATTGGTATAGCAAATGAGAAAAATAAGTGTATTTTGCATATTTTTATGAAGAAAACACTTTTTGTTTGAAATAAATGTGTTACATTTGCCGAATAAGTGAAGAACACAACTTTATTGTTTATTTAATAATCATTTATGGAAGTTAAAAAATCGCCCAAAGCAGATTTGGAAGGAAAGAAGAGTACGAGTCTGCTTATCGGTTATGTACTTGCATTGGCTGTTATGTTTATTGCGTTCGAATGGAGTGAACGTGATAAGAAAGTGACTACTGATACTGGTATTGCCGAACTTTTGTTTGAAGAAGAAATTATTCCTATCACAGAACAGGAACAAAAACAAGCGCCTCCTCCCCCACCGGAAGCTCCTAAAGCTGAGGAAATCATTCAAATTGTAGAAAATGATGCGGAAGTGGAAGAAAGTACTATTCAGGCTTCGGATGAAACTGATAAGGCTGTAGAAGTAAAATATGTGCCGGTTGAAGTGGAAGAAGAAGAAGTGGAAGAACAGCAGATTTTCCAAGTGGTAGAAGAAATGCCTGAATTCCCTGGTGGTATGGCTGAATGTATGAAGTTCTTGAGCAAGAACATCAAGTATCCTCCCATTTCTGCAGAAAATGGTATCCAAGGACGTGTTATTGTGCAGTTCGTGGTAAATCAGGATGGTTCTATCGTTGACCCGGTTGTTGTTCGCGGTGTAGACTCTCACTTGGATAAGGAAGCGCTTCGCGTTATCCAGATGATGCCTAAGTGGAAACCTGGTAAGCAACGTGGTAAGGCTGTACGTGTAAAGTATACCGTACCGGTAATGTTTAGATTGCAATAATCGAAAAATAACAATGAATTATGGAGGCTGCTTTCGGCAGCCTCTTTTTCTGTAATCCTATTATAATAGTTATGAAAAGATACTCTGCGCTTCAGCTACAGGAAAAAATTAATGCTTACATCGCAAAATTGGCTTATGGCACCCCCAACGGCTTGTATGAGCCGATTGCTTACGAACTTTCTTTGGGTGGAAAGCGGATAAGGCCGGTACTGATGTTGATGGCATACAACCTCTATCGGGAAGATGTAGATCTCATATTGCCTCAAGCGGTGGGGCTGGAGGTCTATCATAATCATACGTTGTTGCATGATGATTTGATGGACAAGGCCGATATGCGCAGAGGAAAGCCTACCGTACATAATATATGGAGTGAAAATACGGCTATCCTTTCAGGAGATGCAATGCTTATCTTGGCTTATCGTTTGATGGCTGATTGCTCCGTTGAAAAGCTTCAGAAAGTGTTGGGTGTATTTACCGATACGACGCTGGAAATATGCGAAGGACAACAGTATGATATGGAGTTTGAAACTCGCATGGACGTAACGGTTGATGAATATATCGAAATGATTCGTTTGAAGACATCGGTCCTTTTGGCTGCTGCATTGAAGATAGGGGCTTGTATGGCAGGCGCATCGGAGGCTGAAGCGGATAAACTTTATGACTTTGGGGTGAAGATGGGACTCGCTTTCCAGTTGCAGGACGATTTCTTGGATGTTTATGGCAATCCGGAAGAGTTTGGTAAGAATGTAGGAGGCGATATTCTGTGCAACAAGAAGACTTTTATGCTGATAACTGCTTTGACTGAAGCGAATGAAGCGCAATTGGCTGAATTGAACCGTTGGCTGGCCGCATCGGATTATGTGCCCGAAGAAAAAATAGAAGCGGTCACTCGTATCTATAATGAGATAGGTATTGGTGCCCGATGTGAAAAGCTTATTGACGAGTATTATTCCCAAGGCTTGGAAATGTTGGAATCCATGTCGATTCCTGCTGCTGATAAGGAACCGCTTCGGAACTTCGTTTGTAGCATGATGAAGCGTAAAGTATGATAGATACCCATTCGCATCTGTTTGTCGAAGAATTTGATGAAGACTTTCATCAAGTTGTAGGCCGTGCCAAGGAAGCCGGGGTCGGAAGAATCTATATGCCGAATATTGACGATACGACGATACCCGCTTTGTTGGATGCTTGTGCCCAATATCCTGATTATTGTTTCCCGATGCTTGGCTTTCATCCTACTTCTGTCGATGGAGATGTGATGGACCGAGTGCTGAGGATGAAGAAGCTTCTGACGGAAGGACATCCATATGTTGCCGTTGGTGAGGTGGGGATGGATTTGTATTGGGACAAAACATACTTGAAAGAGCAGCAAAAGGTATTGGAAGAACAGATACAATGGGCCTTGGAGTGGAACTTGCCTTTGGTGATACATTGTCGGGAGGCCTTCCCTGAGTTGTTTGAAGTGATGCACCCCTATCAGAAAGAACCTCTGACCGGAATATTCCATAGTTTTACGGGTACGAGAGATGAGGTGATGGAGGTTTTGGATTACCCGGGGTTTATGATAGGTATCAATGGAGTCGTGACTTTTAAGAAGAGTACGTTGCCGCAAGTACTGGCCGATGTGCCGTTGGAACGGGTGGTGCTTGAAACGGATTCTCCATATTTGGCTCCAGTGCCTTATCGTGGAAAACGAAATGAATCTTCTTATATAGGTAAGGTTGCAGAAAAATTGGCTTCCATTTATGGAATTGGTTTGGCCGAAGTTGATTCCATTACCACCCAAAATGCCTTAAAAGTGTTCAAAAGTGTGGAATAAGTCTTTAAAGTTTATTAAATTTGCCAAGTTCTAATAAGTTTAAAGGTTGGAATGCTGATTAAAATGAAAAAAAAGGATACATTTGTAGCTGAAATCGCTTGCAATTCCCAATTTTCTTTGTAATTTGCACCCGATTTTGAAGGATAGCACTAAATGTGCCTTTATTGGAGAGATGCTCGAGTGGTTGAAGAGGCACGCCTGGAAAGCGTGTAAACGCCAAAAGTGTTTCGCGGGTTCGAATCCCGCTCTCTCCGCAAAACGACTAAAATTATTAAATATTGTAATACTAATATTAATCTTAAAAAATTAAACACACATGAAAAAGTTATTTGCAATTCTTGCAGTGATGGGAGTCATGACTCTTGGTTCAATTCAGCCTATGATGGCTCAGGAAGAAGCTGCTGCAGCTGAAACAGCCGTAGTTGAAGAAGGTGGTATCCACAAGGAATTAAAGACTAAGTTTATCGAAGGTGACGCTGGCTTTATGTCTTTGCCTGCTATCGCTTTGGTTATCGGTTTGGCTTTCTGTATCGAACGTATCGTTTATTTGAGCTTGGCAGAAGTGAATGCTAAGAAGTTGTTGACTAACTTGGAAGCTGCTTTGGAAAAGGGTGATGTAGAAGGTGCTAAGACTCTTTGCCGTAACACTCGTGGCCCTGTTGCTTCTATCTGCTATCAAGGTTTGATGAGAATCGATGAAGGTTTGGACGTCGTTGAACGTTCTGTCGTATCTTACGGTGGTGTTCAAGCTGGTTACCTTGAAAAGGGTTGCTCTTGGATTACATTGTTCATCGCTATGGCTCCTTCACTCGGGTTTATCGGTACTGTAGTTGGTATGGTGCAAGCATTCGACGCTATTGAACAAGCAGGTGATATTTCTCCGACAGTTGTTGCCGGTGGTATGAAAGTGGCTTTGATTACTACTATCTTCGGTTTGATCGTTGCATTGGTTCTTCAGGTATTCTATAACTACATTTTGTCTAAGATTGAAGCTATCACAAGTCAGATGGAAGATTCTTCTATCACTTTGTTGGATATCATCATGAAGTACAATTTGAAGTACAAGAAGTAATATCATTATACTGAAGTCTAATAAATAAAATTTAGAATAATGGCTAAATTATCATATAAAGTATCTTATTATCTCCTTTATGTGCTGATAGCGCTTACAATAGTAGTGCTGGCACTCTTCTTTGGAGTAGGATACGAAAACGAAGTTGGTAAATACAACTCACCACAACATACAGAAACATTGATGATTTTCATGTATATCATGTTTGCAATTTGTATATTGGTGACAGTTGTAGGTGCGCTGGCACAGTTTGGCGCAAGTTTAAAAGATAACCCAAAAGCTGCATTAAAATCTTTGGGTGGTGTAGCTTTGTTTGCATTGGTATTTGTAGTGGCATGGATGATCGGTACAACAGAACCTTTGTCAATGGCAAATGGTTCGGTATATACAGACGAATTTTTCTTGAAATTTGCTGATATGTTCTTGTATGCTATCTATTTCTTGATAGCTGTTGCAGGTGTTGCTACTCTTGTAAACTTAAGCGGTATCTTTAAGAAATAATATCATTGTTGTAACTAATAGGAGTAAGTAAAATGGCAAGAAAGAAAAGATCAATGCCGGGAATTAATTCCAGTTCTACGGCGGATATTGCCTTCATGTTGCTTATTTTCTTCCTTACTACAACATCTATGGATACAGACCGTGGTTTGGCAAGACGTTTGCCTAATCCCCCTGATCCAAATGTAAAGCAAAATGATGATATTATTGTAAAGGAACGAAACGTACTCCAAGTGCGTCTGAACAAAGACAATCAATTGATGGTTGGTTCAGAGTATTTGGATATTAAGCAACTGAGAGCAAAAGCTAAGGAATTCGTAGCTAATCCTAATAATGATGAAAACCTCCCTGAAAAGCACTTGAAGAATATTCCATTGCTGGGTGGTGACTGTATGATTACGGAAAAGCACGTAATCTCTGTTCAGAATGACGTAGGTACCAGTTATCAGGCATATATTGATGTTCAGAATGAATTGGTTGCTGCTTATAATGAATTGAGAAATGAATTGGCAAATGAAAAATTCGGTATGGATTATATAGAATGTAGCGAAGATGAACAAAAGGCTATTCGCGATTTCTATCCTCAGAAGATTTCTGAAGCTGAACCTAAAAAATATGGAGGTAAATAATTATGGGAAAATTTAATAAATCCGGTAAAAAGGGAATGCCTGAATTGAATACCTCTTCATTGCCTGACCTTATCTTTACAATGTTGTTCTTCTTTATGATTGTAACAACAATGCGTGAGGTTTC
>JAFVTL010000106.1 GCA_017503235.1 Bacteroidaceae bacterium
AAGGTAATCATGAGTGGTCCTTACGGTGACTTCCACCCACACTTCGATTCTAAGAAGGAAATGATTTGGGTTGGTGGTGGTGCCGGTATGGCTCCGTTGCGTGCTCAGATTATGCACATGACCAAGACTTTGAAGACTACCGATCGTGAAATGCACTACTTCTATGGTGCCCGTGCATTGAACGAAGTATTCTACTTGGAAGACTTCTTGGGCATTGAAAAAGAATTCCCTAACTTCCACTTCCACTTGGCTCTTGACCGTCCTGACCCAGCAGCTGATGCAGCAGGCGTTAAGTACACAGCCGGTTTCGTTCACCAAGTAATGTTGAACACTTACTTGAAGAATCACGAAGCTCCAGAAGATATCGAATACTACATGTGTGGTCCTGGCCCAATGTCGAAGGCTGTTGTAGCTATGCTTACCGACCTCGGCGTGGAAGAAAGCTCTATCATGTACGATAACTTTGGGGGATAATATTTGCCAACCAAAATATGAAAGAGGTTACGTGTTAAACGTAACCTCTTTTTTTATTATCTTTGCACATCACTAATTATAAAGAAAAACTATGGGAATCGGGAAATGGATAGGCGGTATCGTTGGTTTCATGGCGGCAGGTCCTTTAGGAGCTTTGGCCGGTTATGCCATCGGATCACTATTGGAAAACAATAACGAATACAATTATAGCGGTGGCGGATATGGCGAGCCCAACCACGACACCCGTTCTTCGTCCTACGGCCAACGTAACAGCTTTATGTTTTCGTTGCTTGTCATGGCTTCATACATCATTCGTGCGGATGGAAAAATCATGCATAGTGAAATGGAGTATGTACGCCAATTCCTTCGCCGTAACTTTGGTGAATCAGCGGTAACAGAAGGAAACCAGATACTTTTGAATCTCTTTGAACAACGCAAAAAGATGGATGCCAACAATCCGTCGGCTTTCAAGAATACCATCTACGAATGTGGAGTTCAAATCAAGAATAACCTTGGTTATGAAGAAAGGCTTCAGTTGCTTAGCTTTTTGGCACAGATAGCCAAAAGTGACGGAAACGTATGCAAAGCAGAAATCGAAGCCCTGAAGGAAGTCGCACAAGCCATGGGGCTTTCTGACAGGGAAGTGGATTCTATGCTTAACTTAGGAGGTGATACGTTGGAAGAAGCTTACAAGGTACTCGAAATTGAGCCTACCGCTACAGATGAAGAAGTAAAAGCAGCCTACCGCAAATTAGCCTTAAAACATCATCCAGATAAAGTGGCGACATTGGGAGAGGATGTAAAGAAGGCGGCCGAAGAGAAGTTCCAACAAATCAATAATGCCAAAGAGCGAATCTACAAAGCAAGAGGCATCAAGTAAAGAGGGTGTATCGAAATGTAACCTTTCATTTTTCGGACGCTGATGACGCGGATAATGCAGATTTATAGTCTATCTGTTATAACAATTAAAATAAAGGGAATAATATATAGGATGACAAAAAATGGGACATTATCATCCGTTATGTTATAAAACAAAGAGGAATTGTAAAATATTTTCCATTATTTTTTCAGACTCATCAAGAAAATTCCATATCTTTGTTGACATATCAATAGTATTCTTCGTCACAATTCACGAAATATGGAAAATGGATATTACAAACTCTCTTGGAGACAACGCATCGGTTTCAGTGCCGGCGATTTAGCTCAAAACCTTATCTACCAAACTGTCAGTATCTGGTTGTTGTTCTTCTACACCAATGTCTACGGATTAAAGCCAAGCGTTTCGGCCATCATGTTTCTTGTGGTGCGCATTGTAGATGTGATATGGGACCCGATTGTCGGAGCCTTTGTCGACAAGGCCAATCCACCATGGGGGAAATACCGTTCGTGGCTCATTTTTGCCGGTATACCCTTGGCTGGTTTTGCCATGCTTTGCTTTTGGAATGGTTTCAGCGGCTCGCTTCTTTACGCATACATCACCTATGTAGGGATGAGCATGTGCTTCACTTTAATCAATGTACCTTATGGAGCCTTGAATTCCTCCTTGACACGCGACACCGACGAAATAACTATACTAACCAGTGTGAGAATGCTTTTCGCCAACCTTGCCGGACTTTTGATAAAGACTCTTCCGCTTGTCATAGCTATCTTTGCCCCTAAGGTTTATAACGCCTCAACCGGCCAAATGGAAGCCGTATACAACACCCCCGAAGCCGCACCCGCTTGGTTTATAACCATGAGCATCTTTGCGCTTGTAGGGTTGGCTTTGCTCATCTTCTGTTTCTTTGAAAGCAAGGAACGCATTGTCATGGATACGAAGGAAGCCTCACATGTGAAGGTGAGCGACCTGTGGATGGAATTGGTACGTAATCGTCCGCTCCGAATCCTTTCCTTCTTCTTTGTCATAGCCTTTACCACTATGAGCATCAGCAATGCGGCCGATTCCTACTTCATGTCATACAACATCGGAGCTACCCCCATGATGACTACCGTGTTCATGTGGTTAGGTACCATACCCGCCTTTATCTTTCTGCCGCTTCTTCCAAGCATCAAGCGAAAGATAGGCAAGGCGGCCATGTTCCGTCTTTTCCTGGGCATCTCCATCGTAGGGATGGTATTGATGTATGTCATCGTTTCCATACCAAGCTTGAGTTCATGCTTTCCACTCGTATGCGCCATCCAGTTCGTTAAGAGCGTCGGAATACTTGTAGCCACCGGCTATATGTGGGCCCTTGTACCCGAAGTGGTAACCTTCGGAGAATATACAACCGGCCGACGGGTAGCCGCCATCGTCAATGCCATCATCTGCATCTTCATGAAAGCCGGTATGGCCTTGGGAGGAGTAATCCCCGGATTTGTACTCGCATGGGTAGGTTTCAATGCTTCCAATCAAGTACAGACTCCTCTTGCGCAACAAGGCATCCTATGGCTTGTGACACTGATACCCGCCGCTCTTTTCCTACTTGCCACTTTCGTAATAGGAAAATATGAACTGTCAGACGAGAAAATGGATGAAATCAATTCAAGTATCACCAATAAATAACGACTATGAAATACGCATCAAACCCCGATACCATCACGCGTGACTATTTCGATTCTCTTCTTCTGGAAACGAGATACATCGACTCCGTACTCCCTTCAACCAAAATGACTCTGTTCGGAGAAGTTTTTGAAACACCCATCATGACGGCCGCATTGTCCCATCTGAACAATACGACCACCGAAGGAATGGCCGTCTATGCCAAGGGAGCAAAGCTTTCGAATGCCGTCCATTGGGTAGGGATGGGCGAAGATGAAGAACTGGAAAGGGTAGTGGCTACGGGAGCCAAAAGCATCAAGATTATAAAGCCTCATGCCGACAATGCCGAAGTGTTCCGCAAGATTGAGCATGCCCTTTCTCTGGGATGTTTTGCCATCGGGATGGACACCGACCATGCGTTCAATTCCGAAGGAGGTTATGACAATGTCATGGGACTTCCCATGAAGCCCAAGTCATCCGCCGAAATTGCGGAGTTTGTCCAAGCGGCCAAAGTACCTTTTATCGTGAAGGGGGTGCTCAGCCCCCGCGATGCAGAGAAATGCGCCAAAGCCGGATGTGCGGGGATTGTCGTTTCTCACCATCATGGCATGGTGCAATATTCCGTACCTCCGCTAATGGTTCTTCAAGACATCCTTTCAGCCGTCGGCAACGAGATGGAAGTCTTCATCGATTGCGGCATCGTGAGCGGGATGGATGCCTACAAATGCCTGGCACTGGGTGCAAAGGCCGTATCGGTGGGCAGACACCTGATGCCACTATTGAAACAAGGCCCGGAAGCCGTTTCGCAAAGAATCAACGAAATGACGGCAGAGCTTGCGGGCATCATGGCACGTACCGGAGTAAAGACACTTGAAGACATGGATTCAACCATCATACATAGGAGGAACTTCTGATGAAACTGGGCATTTCTTCCCGATTGGAGCATACCACTCCCCAGGATTGGGCCTCCAGGCACAAAGCCCTCGGGCTTGAAAGTGTAGTCTTTCCCGTCAGTTGTCTGGATGGCGAAGATTGCGTAATGGCCTATAAGAAGGCGGCTGACGATGCCGGCCTCATCGTAGCAGAAGTAGGGATATGGCGCAACACGCTTGCCGCCGACCCTCAGGAGCGACGCCAATGGATTGACTATTCAATACAACAATTAAGGATGGCCGACGAGATAGGAGCCAAGTGTTGCGTCAATGTGGTAGGTACTCCGTACGGGCCTCGTTGGGATGGGGGATACCGCAACAATTTCAGCAAGGAGCTTTGGGAGATGGCGATAAGCATGATTCGTGAGATTATTGACACCGCACGGCCGAAGCAAACGAAATTCTGCATCGAGTCAATGCCCTGGATGATTCCCAGCACCCCCGACGAGTATCTGAAGTTGATTGAAGAAGTCGACCGCACAGAGTTCGGCACCCACTTGGATGTAGTCAATATGATTACCTCTCCAGAAAAATATTTCTTCAACGACGAGTTCTTGCATGAATGTTTCGAGAAGCTTAAAGGTACCATCTGTAGTTGTCACCTGAAGGACATCCGCTTGAAAGAGGAGTATACCTTCCAACTGGAAGAATGTGCATGCGGACAAGGTACCCTCGACCTTGAATTGTATGCCCGCCTTGCGGACGCGGAAAATCCCGACATGCCGATGATAATCGAGCATCTCACCACCGACGAGGAGTATGCCACCAGTGTGAGGTACGTGCGCAACCGGTTGCGGCTTGTTTTAAATGAATGAGTCATATGTTTTAGGCACGGATTACACGGATTTCACGGATATTTTACACACTAAAAAACTGGGTTAATCCTTGTAATCTGTGCAAAAAAAAAGTGGATGTGTAGCTACACATCCACTTTCTTATTTATATCCGAATAATTGATTATTCTTCAACAGCAGCCTGAGCGGCGGCAAGGCGTGCGATAGGCACACGGAATGGAGAACAAGATACGTAGTTCAAACCTACCTTGTGACAGAACTTCACTGAAGAAGGTTCACCACCATGTTCACCACAGATACCGCACTTCAATTCAGGACGTACTGAACGACCCTTTTCAACGGCCATTTCAACCAACTGACCTACACCGTTTTGGTCGAGTACTTGGAATGGGTCTACCTTCAAGATCTTCTTTTCGAGGTATACCGGCAAGAAGCTGGCGATATCGTCACGTGAGTAACCGAATGTCATCTGAGTCAAGTCGTTAGTACCGAATGAGAAGTATTCAGCGCGGCTTGCGATGCGGTTAGCTGTCAAAGCGGCACGTGGGATTTCAATCATTGTACCTACCTTGAATTCCACTTCAACACCTTCTTCTGCGAAGAGGGCAGCAGCTGTAGAGCGGATAACCTTTTCCTGAGCTTCGAATTCGTACAAGATACCTGTCAACGGAACCATGATTTCAGGATGTGGATCGCCACCTTCCTTCTTCAACTGAATGGCAGCACCAAGGATAGCACGTGTTTGCATTTCAGTGATTTCCGGATAAGTGTTACCCAAACGACAACCACGGTGACCCAACATCGGGTTAGCTTCGCAAAGGCTGTCAACACGTTGACGGATGTATTCTACTGTTACACCCATAGCCTTAGCCATTTCTTCCTGACCCTTCAAATCGTGTGGTACGAATTCGTGCAACGGTGGGTCGAGCAAACGAACGTTCACTGGGCAACCGTCCATAGCCTTGAAGATACCATAGAAGTCCTTCTGTTGGTATGGCAACAACTTGGCCAATGCCTTCTTGCGGCCTTCAGCATCTTGAGCAAGAATCATTTCACGCATAGCAACGATCTTTTCTGCTTCGAAGAACATGTGTTCTGTACGGCAGAGACCGATACCTACAGCACCGAAGTTGCGAGCAACCTGTGCATCGTGTGGAGTATCAGCATTGGTACGAACTACCAACTTAGTATATTTTTCGCAAAGAGCCATCAAGTCAGCGAAGTCACCTGACACTTCAGCAGCCTTGGTTTCTACCTTACCGTTGTAAACTTCACCAGTTGTACCGTTGATTGAGATGTAGTCACCTTCCTTCAATACGATACCGTCGATTTCAACTGTACGGTTCTTGTAGTCAACGTTGATTGCACCGGCACCCGATACACAGCACTTACCCATACCACGGGCAACTACAGCTGCGTGAGAAGTCATACCACCGCGAGCGGTCAAGATACCTTCGGCTACGGCCATACCTGCCAAGTCTTCCGGAGAAGTTTCGATACGTACCATCACTACCTTCTTGCCGTTAGCAGCCCAGTCAGCAGCATCGTCAGCGAAGAACACAATCTGACCGGTAGCAGCACCCGGAGAAGCCGGCAAACCGCGGGTCAATACCTTAGCGCTCTTCAAGGCAGCCTTGTCGAATACTGGGTGGAGGAGTTCGTCCAACTTGTTAGGTTCGCAACGCAAGAGAGCAGTCTTTTCGTCAATCATGCCCTGACGCAACAAGTCCATAGCAATCTTGACCATTGCCGAACCTGTACGCTTACCGTTACGAGTCTGCAAGAACCACAATTTACCTTCCTGTACGGTAAATTCCATATCCTGCATATCCTTATAGTGGTTTTCCAACTTAGTTTGGAGTTCGTCGAGTTCCTTGTAGATTTCCGGCATAGCTTCTTCCATAGAAGGATACTTGGCTACACGTTCTTCTTCAGAGATACCAGCACGTTCAGCCCAACGTTGAGAACCGATCTTGGTAATCTGTTGCGGAGTACGGATACCGGCTACTACGTCTTCACCCTGAGCGTTGATCAAGTATTCACCGTTGAACAAGTCTTCACCGTTACCGGCGTCGCGGCTGAAGCAAACACCTGTTGCAGATGTATCGCCCATGTTACCGAATACCATGGCCTGTACGTTAACGGCAGTACCCCATTCAGCAGGTATACCTTCCATCTTACGATAGAGGATAGCGCGGTCGTTCATCCAGCTGTCGAATACAGCGCAGATAGCACCCCACAATTGTTCGTAAGAATCGTTCGGGAAGTCCTTGCCAGTCTGTTCCTTCACGGCAGCCTTGAACTTGGCAACGAGTTCCTTCAAGTCTTCCACTTCGAGTTCGTTGTCCAGCTTCACGCCCTTGGCTTCCTTCACTTCTTCGATGATAGCTTCGAACGGGTCGATGTCTTCCTTGTTCACCGGCTTCATGCCCAATACTACGTCGCCATACATCTGAACGAAACGACGGTAAGAGTCCCATGCAAAACGGGCGTTGCCAGTCTTGCGAATCATACCTTCAACTACTTCGTCGTTCAAACCAAGGTTCAAGATTGTATCCATCATACCCGGCATAGAAGCACGTGCACCCGAGCGTACAGAAACCAACAATGGGTTTTCTACATCACCGAACTTTGAGTTCATCAGAACTTCAATGTTGGCAACTGCCTTCAATACGTCTTCCTTCAAAAGGGCTACGACTTTATCCTTACCTTCCGCAAAGTACTCGTTACAAACATCTGTTGTGATTGTGAATCCTGGAGGAACAGGAACTCCGATAAGGTTCATTTCAGCCAAGTTGGCACCCTTACCGCCAAGCAGATTTCTCATGTCTGCCTTACCTTCGGCTTTTCCGTTACCAAAGGTATAAACTCTTTTTTTGTCCATAAGTAAGTAAATTTAAAGTATTTTGACTCTTTAAAAACAATGTGCAAAAGTACACATAATCTATGTATTTACAAACAAAAGCCGACAAAAAGTTGGCACGTCCGTCCATTTATTCGCACTTGCGTGAATATCTTCCGCTTTATAGGAAGAATATCGAAGAATTTGCGTATTTTTGCACCCAAATTAACCTTTTTAGAAACGTGTCAAGAAAGAAGAAACCGCTTCCCCTTCTGGAGAAGATTACGATAACCGATGTGGCCGCCGAAGGCAAGGCGTTGGCCAAAGTGAACGACCTGGTCGTTTTTGTTCCTTATGTAGTTCCCGGCGATGTAGTCGATTTGCAAGTCAAGCGCAAGAAGAACAAGTATGCCGAAGCCGTGGCCGTGAAGTTTCACGAATACTCGCCCAAGCGTGCCGTGCCCTTCTGCCAGCACTATGGCGTGTGCGGCGGATGCAAATGGCAATGCCTCAGCTACGAAGACCAGATCAAGTACAAGCAGAAGCAGGTGACCGACAACCTTACCCGTATCGGCAAGGTGGAGCTGCCCGAGATTTCGCCGATACTGGGCTCTGAAAAGACCGAGTTCTATCGCAACAAGCTCGAGTTCACCTTCTCTGACAAGCGCTGGCTCACCGAAGAGGAGGTGAGGGCAGAAGTGACCTACGACCAGATGAACGCCGTGGGCTTCCACATACCCGGAGCCTTCGACAAGGTGCTGGCCATCGAGAAGTGCTGGTTGCAGGACGACATCAGCAACCAGATTCGCAACACCATCCGCGACTATGCCTACGAGCACGGCCTGGCCTTCTACAACATCCGCAATCACGAAGGGCTCCTTCGCAACCTGATGATTCGCACCTCGAGCACCGGCGAACTCATGGTGCTCCTCCAGGTACGCGTATCCGCCGACAAGGATGTGGACGACACGAAGGCACTCCTGGCTCATGTGGCCGGGAAGTTCCCTCAAATCACTTCCTTGCTCTATGTGGTGAACAACAAGCAGAACGACACCATCAACGACCTCGACATCGTGGTGTTCAAGGGCAACGACCACATCTTTGAAGAGATGGAAGGCCTCCGCTTCAAGGTAGGGCCCAAGTCGTTCTATCAGACGAACTCCGAACAAGCCTATAATTTATATAAGGTAGCGCGCGACTTTGCCGGCCTCACCGGCGACGAACTGGTGTACGACCTCTACACCGGCACCGGCACCATCGCCAACTTCGTGTCGCGCCGTGCCCGTAAGGTGGTGGGCATCGAATATGTGCCCGAAGCCATCGAGGACGCCAAGGTCAACTCAGCCATCAACGGCATTGAGAACACCCTGTTCTTTGCCGGCGACATGAAGGACATGCTCACGCAGGACTTCATCAACGAGCACGGCCGCCCCGATGTCATCATCACCGACCCTCCACGTGCCGGCATGCACAACGACGTCATCGATGTGATTCTGTTCGCCGAGCCCCGCCGCATCGTCTATGTCAGCTGCAACCCCGCCACCCAGGCACGCGACCTCCAGCTGCTCGATGCCAAGTACAAGGTGACGGCCGTACAGCCCGTGGATATGTTCCCCCACACCCACCATGTAGAAAACGTAGTATTATTAGAAAAGAAATAAATTCTCACCACAGATTACACAGATTAAAATTTTTTTTATTTATCTGTGAAAATCCGTGTAATCTGTGGTGCAAATAAAAAAAACATGCCCCGAGGAAGAAACAATACCGGCCGCCCCGTTGCCCGAGCCGCGAGCAAATACACCGAATTTCAGGTCACCCAGCCCGCCGAGCTCATGGAGTTCCTGATGCAGAAAATGTCCGGCATCAGCCGCAACAAAGTCAAGTCGTTGCTCACCAACCGTGTGGTGCTCGTCGACAATGTCATCACCACCCAGTATAACTTTGCCCTCAAGCCCGGCATGAAGGTACAGGTCAGCAAGGCCAAGAACAACCACGAGTTCCGCAACAACATGCTCAAGCTCGTGTACGAGGACGCCTACATCCTGGTGGTTGAGAAGAAAGAAGGCCTGCTCTCCGTGGCCACCGACCACGTGAAGGAGCGCACCGCCCAACACATCCTGAGCGAATACGTGAAGCGCTCACACCGCAACAACCGCATCTTCGTAGTACACCGCCTCGACCGCGAGACCTCCGGCCTCATGATGTACGCCAAGGACGAGAAGACCATGAACACCCTCCGCGACAACTGGCACGACATCGTCAAGGACCGCCGCTACGTCACCATCGTCTCCGGCGAGATGGAGCGCGACGCCGGCAGCATCGAGTCATGGCTCACCGACCGCAAGCTCTACGTCTCCTCCAGCCGTGTCGACGACGGCACCGGCAAGTACGCCCTCACACACTACAAGACCATCAAGCGTGCCAATGGCTATTCGCTGGTGGAATTGAAGCTCGAGACCGGCCGCAAGAACCAAATCCGCGTACACATGTCCGATATCGGACATCCCGTGATAGGAGATGAGCGCTACGGAAGCCAGGTCAACCCCCTCGGACGCCTTGCCCTCCACGCCTTCAAGCTCTGTTTCTATCACCCCGTCACCGGCCAGCTGATGGAGTTCGAGACCCCATACCCCAGCAACTTCAAGTCGTTAATGCTTAAAAAGACCTCCAAATGATACAGAACGAAAGAACCCTCCGCCACGAACAAGTGCTTGCCATCGCCCGTCAGATGATGGTAGCCGCACGCACCGCCCCCAAGGGGAAAGGCATCGACATCATCGAAGTGGCCCTTGTCACCGATGAAGACATCCGCCGCTTGTCCGACCACATGATCGCCATGAGCCAGGAAAACGGCATGAAGTTCTTCCTTCGCGATGCCGACAACATCCTCAGCGCCGAATGCATCATACTCATTGGCACCCACGAACAAGCCCAAGGCCTCAACTGCGCCCATTGCGGCTTTGCCACCTGCGGCGAGCGCCCCGAGGGAGTGCCCTGCGCCATCAATAGCGTCGATGTAGGCATTGCCATCGGCTCCGCCTGCGCCACCGCCGCCGACCATCGTGTCGACACCCGTGTCATGTTCTCCGCCGGCTTGGCCGCCCAGAGCCTCAATCTGCTCGACGGATGCCGCCAGGTGTACGCCATCCCCGTCAGCGCCTCCTCGAAGAATCCGTTCTTCGACCGCAAACCGAAGGAACAACCTCAACCATAAAAACAATAGCGGGACGTTGAATCCCGCTATTTTTGTGTACTACCGTACGGAGCGAGGGGAGCATAGTGCTCTATGCGACGGAGTATGAGGGGGGGACCACGAAGTGGTGGGGCGTTATAACACCCACTTTGTCATCCACTTTACCATTTGTCATCCAGAGCGGAGCGAAGCGGAGGGAAGGATCTCGTCCAATAGCGCAGCATTCCCAACTATGTGTTACCGAGACTCTTCGCTTCACTTCGTTCCGCTCTGAGTGACAAGGTTAGTATTTCTACCCACTCCCTTTAGAGAGGGCAAGGGGGGCTCTCCCTTTTGTGTCGTTTTGCAAAACATAGCTTTGCGAGTCTTAAAACATTGCTTTCTGCGCACTAAAGCATTGCTTTCTTTCCCTCATTGCTTACACTGCGAAGATACCATTCTGCAGACCCACTTGTCAAGTATTTCGGCATTTTTTTTTCAAGAAAATGAAACTTTTTTGGGGGGAGGGCAAATCCGGATAAATCAACTTTTATAGGAATGGAGTCAGCCATTCAAGGGGACAAATCAACATAAGCAACAAGCAAAAGTCAACTGATTCCGCACAAGAATTGAATTGTTAATTTTAAGAGTAGAAATAGAGTCAACCTTTTTAAGGGGAATCACTTTTTGAGCAGTCAGATAGTCAGATGGTCAGATAGTCAATTAATTTTTTTCGATTCCGCCATTCAAGGAAAAATTTTATATTTACCTCAAATCCGCAACCTATAGGGTTTAGTGGGATTTTGCTTGCAAAGCGACAAAATTCATTTTATTGTACATATTTCTTGCACAACAGAAATGTCGCAGACACAAAATCCCCTTACCCCATAAAGCGACTTGAGGTA
>JAFVTL010000024.1 GCA_017503235.1 Bacteroidaceae bacterium
CCCCACTCAGCACAGCAGCCAGCACATTGCTGACCGCCAAGTCATAGTCGTTATGAGCATGAAAGTCAAAGTGCTTGTCCGGATAACGTTTCTTCATCTTACGCATGAATTCAATGACCTGCAGCGGATTCAATATACCCAGCGTATCAGGCAGCATGAAGCGACGGATACTGGTATCCTTCAGTCTGTCCATCAGTTGGAATACATACTCGGGAGATTCTTTCATGCCATTGCTCCAGTCTTCTAGATAGACATTCACCATCATATCGCGTTCATCGGCATAGCCCACCACCTCGCAAATATCATTGATATGCTCGTCAGGACTTTTCTTTAATTGTTGGGTGCAATGCTTTAGCGAGCCTTTGCACAGAAGATTGATTACTTTGCACCCCGCCCGGTGAATCCAGTCAACAGACGCTTGTCCGTCACAGAAGCCCAACACTTCCACTTTGTGTAACAGATTGCGTCTTGCGGCCCATTCACAAATCATCTTTACGGCCTCGAACTCCCCTTCAGATACACGGGCCGATGCCACCTCTACCCTGTCTACTTTCAAGTCTTCCAACAACAGACGGGCTATCATTAGTTTTTCATGCGGTACAAAGCTCACCCCACTGGTCTGTTCTCCATCGCGGAGTGTCGTATCCATTATTTCGATTCTATGTTTCTTCATTGCTTATTTCGTTATATTTATTGGCCACGGATGAAACGGATTTGACAGAAGACCACGGAATATTCTTTCTATCATTCGTGAAAATCTTACGACGAAACTGAGGACGTTCGCCAAAGTTCAGCAATAATCCAACCTCAACAGTAGTAGCTTTCAGATAATTCAACAACTGAGCTTCATGCTCGGGACAAATTTTATCGCAAGCTTTCAATTCAAGAATAATCTTATCATCCACTACAATGTCAGCGTAATATTCACCAACTTCCCTTCCTTTATAGAATACTTTAATTTGTTTTTGGACCTCACACTGAAAACCACGACGTTTCAGTTCTTGATAAAGTGCATTCTGATAAACGCGCTCCAAGAATCCATATCCCAAATCATAATGTACTTCGTAAAAAGCGGATAAAATGGCGTCAGTTTCTTTTTTATATAATAATTCCGTGTTCATCCGTATTCTCCGTTTTATCTGTGGGCCATCTCAAAAGCAGAAATCTTGTCCTTGTTCTCCAGCAGGAAGTCAATGTCGTCCAAGGCGTTCATCAGACAATATTTCTTATAGCCGTTGATGTCGAAGGTTTCGCTATGACCGGTCGTGAGGTTGGTCACGGTTTGATTGGGTACATCCACACGCACCTCGGCTTTCGGATTGGCCTTCACGGTATCGAACAGTTCTTGTTGGAATTCCTTGCTTACCACCACAGGCAGTACAAAACAATTCAACAAATTGTTGCGGTGAATGTCGGCAAAGCTGCTGCTGATAACCACCCGTACTCCATAGCCGGCAATGGCCCAGGCAGCATGTTCGCGACTGGAACCGGAGCCCCAGTTCTGTCCGCCGATGATGATTTCGTGTACACCCGGTTTGGGTGCTTCCGCATATTCAGCACGATTCATGACAAAGTCGGGCACGGGCTTTCCATCAGCATCGTAACGCAGGTCGTGCATAAAGGCATCACCAAAGAATTGTGGGTCTCGTGTAGTACTGGCCAGATAGCGTGCCGGTATTATGAGATCGGTATTGCAGTTGTCTATTTGGATAGGCAAACAGGTGGATTGTATAATGTCAAATTTCTGTTTCATATCGCATACATTTATTTATAACTTTCTGGGGTCAGTCACCACTCCCGTTATGGCCGAAGCAGCCACGACAAGCGGAGAGGCCAGAATGGTACGTGCACCGGGACCTTGACGGCCCACAAAGTTACGGTTACTGGTCGAGATGGAGAGTTTGCCGGCAGGCACCTTGTCGGGGTTCATGGCCAGACACGATGAGCACGATGGCAGACGCAGTTCAAATCCGGCTTCCTCCAGAATCTTGTCGATACCTTCATCAATAATCTGTTGACGTACCAACCAGGAGCCGGGAACCAGCCAAGCCAATACGTTCGGAGACTTCTTCTTGCCTTTGACCACGGAGGCGAAGGCACGGAAGTCCTCAATGCGACCGTTGGTACAGGCACCCAAGAAGCAGTAGTCTACGGGCGTACCTTCCAACTTCTGTCCCGGTTGGAACTGCATGTAGTCCAGCATGGCAAGGAACTGAGTACGGTCAGCCTCGGCCACTTCATCCAAGGTAGGGATACATTCGTCAATGGCAATGCCTGCACCGGGATTGGTACCATAAGTAATGCGCGGTGCAATGTCTTCGGCACGATAAGTCACTTCCTTATCGAAAACGGCCTCGGGATCGCTGTAAAGCTGCTTCCACGCTTCCACAGCCTTGTCCCATGCTTCACCCTTGGGGGCATATTCGCGGTCCTTGAGGTAGGCAAAAGTGATTTCATCCGGAGCGATAAGTCCGGCACGGCTGCCCATCTCGATACTGAGGTTCGAGAGGGTCAAGCGTCCTTCCATACTCATGTTACGCACGGTAGAACCGGCATACTCCACCGCATAGCCGGTAGCGCCCGAAGTGGTCATCTGTGCCATGATGTAAAGGGCTACATCCTTGGCGGTAGTACCCTGGGGCAATGTACCTTCGATATTGATTCGCATGGTCTTGGGCTTGCTTTGAAGGATGGTCTGCGAGGCCAATACCTGCGCTACCTCACTGGTACCGATACCCATGGCGATAGCACCTACCGCACCGTGGGTAGAGGTATGCGAATCCCCGCAAACAATGGTCATACCCGGCAGTGAGAGAGCCTTCTCTGGACCTACTACATGGATAATGCCATTATCTTTTGTTCCCATGGCGAAGTGTCGGATACCAAACTCCGCACAATTCTTCGCCAGCGTCTCCACCTGTTTGCGTCCTACGGGGTCGTCGATGCGTTCCTGTTGGTCGCTCGGCGTGTTATGATCAGGCATAGCCACCACCTGTTCAGGGCGGAACACACCAATGTTCTTGTCTCTCAATGTGTCAAATGCCTGTGGGGTAGTCACTTCGTGGCAATACAGCCGGTCAATATAAAGTTGGGTAGGCCCATCTTGCACTTTCTGCACTACGTGAGCATCCCATATTTTATCAAATAAAGTTTTCATCGTTTCTTGTTTTTGCCCACAGAGGAAACAGAAGATACAGATTCACACGAAAAATAGGCAGTGGTTTTCTGTACATTCAATTTCATCTGTGACCCATGGTCTTAATTCCTGAACTTGTTGATACAGTCAATATAGGCTTCTACCGAGGCGGCAATGATGTCGGTATTGGCACCGAAGCCATAATACATCTGTCCGTCGTATTCCACCTGCATGTGTACCTTACCCATATCATCCGATC
>JAFVTL010000005.1 GCA_017503235.1 Bacteroidaceae bacterium
CAAGCAACGGGCCTTCTCCCGCGACTTCACCCGGATGCTGATGCTCAACGTCTCTTTCAACCTTGACTTCGGCAAGCAGAAGAAGACGGCAAGCCGTCGCATCTACAATGACGATACTGATACGGGCATATTGTCAGGTAGCAAATAGAAAGTGTGCCTAAATCGAGCAGAAGAACGTCACGAGGAAAGGTACGCTGAAATCCACCACAAAGCCGTGGAAGAGGGAAACGATGACAAGGTCTTGTCCGGCGGTGCGGGTGATGATGGGGAGGGTAGTATCCATGGTGGTGGCACCGCCTGATGTGATAGGTGCAAGGCGACCAAACCAACGAACCAGCAAGGGGGCACCAAGCAAGGTGATTATCTCGCGGGCAATATTCGACAGAAGGGCGACCGTCCCCAATTCGGCTCCTTTATACTCGGTGATGAAGATGCTGGAAAGCGAGTAGTAACCGAAGCCCGAACCTACGGCCATGCAATCGGTGATGCTCCGTTGGGAGAAGAGAAGGCTGACCAGTGCTGCTGCGCTCAATGTACCTAAGATGGTACAGAGGGGAAGAAGCGCCAGACGGGGATTCAAGGTGCGGAACCGTTGTACCGTTTGAGGGTCGTGACCGATGCTGAGGCCTACACTGAACATCAAGGCACAGAGGGCATAGAAACTCAAATCGCCCGAAAGCCAATAGGAGGGTATCCACTGGAAGACACCACAAAGCACTCCCAAGGTGAAGAATCCAACGATAATCAAGCTGCCTTTCATTGGTCTTCCTCCTTTCTGCGGTTCACTTGTTTCCAGAGCAGCCAAGCCAGCAGGCAACTGCCCAATACGCAAGCCACGGCTATGGCCAATGCTTCCAATCCAAGGGTGGGGAGGCTGCGTATCACCTGTTCGTTTTGTCCGACTTCGATGCCCAAAAGGAACAACAACAGCCATATCAGCAAGGTGATGCCTCGCTGAATGCCTGGCAGATTGCGGTGTCGTAACAGATACCCCAAGCCAATTCCCAAGAACATGATTCCGATGACGGTGAACATGGATAGAGTTTTGAGTTTTGAGTTCTGAGTTATGAGTTATGAATTATGTATTATGAATTATGAATTGAAAACCGTTGACAAAGATAAAGCTTTCTCAGAAATAAATATACCTTTGCACTGAAATAACTCACTCAACTTTCGCAAGTGAACAATGGAGAAAAAAGGAGATAATAGGAAGATAAATGGAGATAAAGGCCAATTGTTTTGACTAAGGATAGCATTATAAGAGCTATCGGCATTTATCTCCCCAAGGAGCGAAGCGGTTATCTTCCTTTAACTCCTTTATCTACAGATAATTTTACTTGCGAAACTGAAATAACTCAGAACTTAAAACTCATAATTCAGAACTCAAAATGTTGTTGCCTTACTTGAACAAGGACGTGATAGAAGCCGGTTGCGATGAGGCCGGCCGCGGGTGTCTGGCGGGAGCTGTCTATGCGGCGGCCGTTATCTTGCCCGTTGATTTTCAGAACGAGATGCTGAACGATTCCAAGCAGCTGACCGAGCGTCAGCGCTATCTGTTGCGCGAAGTGATAGAGAAAGAGGCGGTGGCTTGGGCGGTAGGTGTGGTCACCCCCGAAGAGATTGACCAAATCAATATTCTGAACGCTTCGTTCCTGGCCATGCACCGGGCCATCGACCAGTTGAAAGTACGTCCCGAGCATCTGTTGATAGACGGCAACCGGTTCAAGAAATACGGCAATCTTCCTCATACTACGGTGGTGAAAGGGGATGGAAAATACCTTTCCATTGCGGCTGCCTCCATCCTGGCAAAGACCTATCGCGATGACTACATGAATGGGTTACATCAAGAGCATCCGTTCTACGATTGGGACAAGAACAAGGGTTATCCCACCCCCAAACATCGTGCGGCGATACGCGAGCATGGAGCTACACCGTATCACCGCATGACATTCAATCTGTTGGGTGAAGACCCGCAATTGTCTTTTGACTTTTAAGCCATTTGTTTCCGGGCTTTGTAGGAGCGGTATCCGTAAAGGGTTACTATGCCAAAGCATACCAGCGGAAGGATGAACGAGAAGTTCACGGCCGGGTATCCACCAATGCTTTCCAAGTCGATAATCATTCCTTGCAAAGGAGGCATCAGCGCACCACCTACAATGGCCATCACCAGGAAGGCGGCTCCTAACTTGGTGTCTTGAGTGTCAACGTTTTCCAAGGCAATGCCGTAGATGGAAGGGAACATGATGGACATGAACAAACTGATGAGTATCAGGCTGTAGAGGCCTATCATGCCTTCAATACAAATGGCACCGATTGTACAAACGGAAGCGCCTACGCCGAACAAGGTGAGCAGACGGCGTGTATTCACAAACTTCATGATGTAGGTGCCGATGAAACGGCCGGAAAGGTTGAGTGACATGGCGATGATGTTATACATCTGAGCGGTTGCTTTGTTGATGCCCAGATGGTCGGCATACTGGATGATGAAGGTCCAAACCATAATTTGTGCTCCTACATAGCATACTTGAGCGAACACGCCTTCACGGTATATCTTGTCCTTCCACAAGTTGCTCAACGTTTGCTTGACGGTATGCGGCTTGCCTTCTATCGCTTCTTCTTCTCGAACCTTAGGCATTTTGGTGAGGGCAATGACCATGAATACACATAGTACAATCAGTCCCAAGGCTACATATGGGTCGCGGATTACCGCCAAATCGTGCAAACGGATGTCGGCTTTCTCGGTTTCGGCCAAGGTATTGAAGATGGTATTTCCGGCAGCATCACGCTTGTCGGAAATTAAATTCGGCAATATAAGGAAGGAGGCCACCGCCATACCACTCAGCGAACCGACGGGGTTGAAGGCTTGGGCCATGTTCAGTCGGCGTGTGGAGGTCTCTTTGTCGCCTAACGAGAGAATGAAAGGATTGGCCGTAGTTTCCAGAAAGGCCAAGCCGAAAGTCAGGATGTACAAGGAGAAACAGAAGAAGGTAAACTCCTGATAGGCTGCGGCCGGGATGAAGAGGAATGCACCGAAGGCATAGAGCCCCAAACCGAGCAGGATACCGCTTTTATAGCTGTACTTGCGGATGAACAGAGCTGCCGGTATGGCCATGGTGGCATAGCCGCCATAGAAGGCAAACTGTATCATCGAGGCTTTGGCTGCCGAGAGTTCCATCAGAGTTTGGAAGGCGGCAACCATCGGATTGGTAATGTCGTTGGCAAATCCCCACAAGGCAAACAGGGATGTGATGAGGATGAAAGATAGAAGGTACTTCTTGGGTACCAGTTTGGGTTTGTTTTCCATGATTGATAGGTGTTTAATGACTTTTAATGGTTTATAAGGTTGGATGTATTCAATTTTAGCGTAGGTTACGATGGATTACCATTGCTTTTTTGTAACTTTGCACCCGCAAAGCGAAACATTCGCTGGCGAAAGATAGGAAATAATTTTTAAACGAAATAACAATATGAGCAAAAAAGCCCTTTTAATGATTCTTGACGGCTGGGGAATCGGCACTCAAGGTAAGGAAGACGTGATTTTCAATACCCCAACTCCGTATTGGGACAGTTTGTTGGCCAACTATCCACACTCTCAGTTGCAGGCCAGTGGCGAAAACGTTGGTTTGCCTGACGGTCAGATGGGTAACTCGGAAGTAGGTCACTTGAACATCGGTGCAGGACGCATCGTTTATCAGGACTTGGTGAAGATTAACCGCGCTTGTGCTGACAACAGCATCATGCAGAACAATGAAGTGGTATCGGCTTTCAGCTATGCCAAGGAAAACGGCAAGAACGTACACTTCATGGGCTTGACATCCAACGGTGGTGTACACAGTTCTTTCGACCACTTGTTCAAGCTTTGTGACATCGCCAAGGAATACGGTGTAGGCGAACGTACCTTCATCCACTGCTTCATGGACGGTCGTGATACAGACCCGAAGAGCGGTAAGGGCTTCATCGAACAGCTGACTGCTCATTGTGCACAGAGCGCTGGTACCATCGCTTCTATCGTGGGCCGTTTCTATGCCATGGACCGTGACAAGCGTTGGGAACGTGTGAAGGAAGCATACGACCTCTTGGTAGAAGGCAAGGGAAAGAATGCGACTGACATGGTTCAGGCTATGCAGGAATCTTACGACGAAGGTGTGACTGACGAATTCATCAAGCCTATCCACAACAGCACTGTTGACGGTACTATCAAGGAAGGTGACGTGGTAATCTTCTTCAACTATCGTAATGACCGTGCCAAGGAATTGACTATCGTATTGACTCAACAGGATATGCCGGAACAAGGTATGCATACCATCAAGGACTTGCAATACTATTGTATGACTCCGTATGATGCATCGTTCAAGGGTGTTCACATCCTCTTCGACAAGGAAAACGTACAGAATACATTGGGTGAATACCTTGCTGCCAATGGCAAGACTCAGCTTCACATCGCCGAAACCGAAAAGTATGCTCACGTAACCTTCTTCTTCAATGGTGGTCGTGAAACTCCATACGACAACGAAGACCGTATCCTCGTTCCTTCTCCAAAGGTAGCTACTTACGACTTGAAGCCGGAAATGAGCGCTTACGAAGTGAAGGACAAGTTGGTGGAAGCTATCGGTACTCAGAAGTACGATTTCATTGTGGTGAACTATGCCAACGGTGATATGGTAGGTCACACAGGTATCTATCTGGCTATCGAAAAGGCTGTTGTTGCCATCGACGAATGTGTGAAGGATACTGTAGAAGCTGCCAAGGCTAATGACTATGAAGTCATCATCATCGCCGACCATGGTAATGCGGACAATGCCTTGAACCCGGATGGCTCCGTAAACACTGCCCACTCTTTGAATCCGGTTCCTTTTGTTTATGTAACAGCCAACAAGGATGCCAAGGTAGAAAACGGTGTATTGGCCGACGTTGCTCCGTCTATCCTTCATATCCTCGGCTTGCCACAACCAGCCGAAATGGATGGTAAGGACTTGATTAAGTAATTGATTTTTTAGGCACGGATTACACGGATTTCACGAAATAGTGGAATGTTTTCATTCTCATTAAAAAACGTGTTAATCCGTGTAATCCGTGCCTTTTATTATAAATACATAAGCTATGATTCAAATTGACGACGTAGTAGTTTCGCTCGACGTTTTCCGCGAAAAGTTCCTTTGCGACCTCAGCGCTTGCAAGGGCGAATGTTGCATAGAAGGTGATGCAGGTGCGCCTGTCGAGTTGGACGAAGTGGCAAAGCTGGAAGAAGTGCTTCCCGTGATTTGGGACGACTTGGCACCCGAAGCGCAAGCCATCATCGACAAGCAAGGAGTGGTCTATACTGATGAGGAAGGCGATTTGGTGACCAGTATCGTCAATGGAAAGGATTGCGTCTTTACTTGTTACGATGAAAAGGGTAGTTGCTATTGCGCCATTGAAAAGGCTTATCGGGCAGGGAAGGTGAATTTCTGCAAACCTGTGTCGTGTGCTTTGTATCCTATTCGGGTAGGCGACTATGGCCCTTACAAGGCAGTGAACTATCATCGTTGGGATGTATGTAAGGCGGCGGTGCTTCTTGGACAAAAAGAGAATCTGCCGGTTTATAAGTTCTTGAAGGAACCGTTGATTCGCAAGTTCGGCGAAGAGTGGTATAAAGAATTGGAAATAGCCGCCGAAGAGCTGAAGAATAGAGGATTGATCTGATTAAACCTATATATTTTATGAAAAAACTATTGTTTGTTTTCCTGATGATATTGGGAAATATCCATCTTTTTGCACAGACACAACAACCATTGATTGTTCCCGATGATTCTATCCGTAGTTTGTTGGGAAGAATCTTACCTAACACAGACCCGAATCTTTCGTCACACATGAACTTGCAGTTCTGTACGGCTGGTATGGCTAACTTTACAGAAGGAGAGTTTGATGATGCGGCTTTTAATCTGTATCGAGTGAAATTGGAGATATTGGGAGCTTTCAACGAGAAGTTTTCCTATCATTTCCGCCAGTCGTTCAACAAGTATAGCAATCCATATGCATTGGACAATTTGTCATCTTCCATTGAATTTGCGGTGGTGAATTGGAAGATGAACGACCGTTTTACATTGAGTGCGGGTAAGCAGGATTTGGCTTTGGGTGGCTATGAATATTATGTCAATGCCATTAAGGTGAGGGAGTTCAGTGAATTCAATGACTACTTGGCATGCTACCAGGCAGGCGTTACCGGTCGAATCAATCTTTCTTCTTCCCAGGAACTGGTCTTTCAAGTGGCCAACCTTCGTAGCGGATCGGATGAGGATACATACGCTTATGGGCTTCCCGAAGGGATTGAAAAAGCAAAGGTGCCTGTCCTTTCAACGATGAATTGGAACGGCTTTTTTGCAGACAATGCCGTTCAATTGCGCTATGCTGCTTCGATAGGACAACAAGCCAAGGGACGAAATATCTGTTACCTGACTGCTGCCAATGTCTATGAAAAGGGACCGATTGTAGCTTATCTCGACTTGATGTATTCACGTGAAGGGCTGGATAGTAAAGGACTGATCAGTAATTTGCAGGGAATTGGTACGGATATGCCGGTGACAGCGCAGAATGTGGAGTACTTTACCGCTATTGCCAACTTTGACTACCGCATACATCCTAATTGGAATGTTTATGTGAAAGGGGCTTATGAAACGGCTCGTGTGTATAAGGCAAATGGTCCGTTCGAAAAAGGGAAATACCGTACGGCTTGGAATGCACAGGCATGTGTAGAGTACTTTCCCATGAAGAACAGTGAGTTGCTGATATTCGCACATGTACTTTATAAGGGATATGACTTGACTGACCGGGCGAGAGCCTTGGGCGGCTTTTGTCCCGACAAGCAACGCTTCTCTATCGGGTTGGTTTATTCCATTCCCGTATTTTGATAACAAAAAGAAAAGGCAGACACCGTCTGCCTTTTCTTTTTCGTTTAGTTTTGGACTACCACCAACTTTTCTTCCACCTTATTGAAGTACCATTTGATGGTATAGTTCCCATCTTCGGTGACGATGAAATTGCCGTCCAGGACTTCCACCCCTTCATATTTCAGTTGGTCAGGTCCTCGGTCGTTCGTCCAGGTATTGTCAGGACGGATTTTCCAGCCTTCGTCAGCTTTCAGAAAGAGGGTAGTTGTCAAGTAATATTGGCGTTTGCCATATTCCACATCGCTTGCCAAAACCATTTCGGTATCGGGAGTGGCTCCCCAATTGTTGTAGACGCCAACGATACCCCAAGTATCGTGTCCTTGCGACATGTTCAATGTCAGTGTGGAGGTATTGAATGAAACCTGGTAGGTATTCTTGCTGTAGTTGGTCAGATTTTCCCCCTTCTCAACCAATATCAAAGAAGGTGCTTCTTCAATCAAGGTTCCTTTGCCTCCCCAGTCGTTTTCCCAATTGGCGGCCGGAGTCAGCTTCCAACCATTGGGCGCTTTACCGGCAAAGCAAATCATTCCGCTATAATTTTCATCTTCGTTGGCGGAATAGAGAAACTGGCTGTTGTCATGGTTCCAACCGCAATAATCGCCGATAATCCATATCTGCGGATATTCCCTTTCGCCGGCAAAAGGAGTGATGAGGCTGCTCACTACATTCGAATAGAGTGGGGCGGCTACTGGCGAAATGCTAGATACAAGTCGGAATTCCATGTTTTGTGGCCCGAATTCCAAGTTGTTTGCTGTCTGCAATTTGATGATTGCTGCATTCAAGTCGGCTGTCGTGATGGAATAAGTGGAATCGGTTTTGGTGGAGGCCAAGATGACTGCATTGGAGAACTCATTTCCTTGGACATCCATTTGCAAGTCGGTAGTTACGGATGCCGGATAGTTCGTTTGGGGTTGTGCCCATTCGAATTCAATGGCGGTAAGGTCGCTTTCCTGAGCATCCAATACATAACTTTCGTCTATGGATTGGAGTACAGCGGCCTTGGCCTCGGAAACGTTGTACTGCACCTTTTCCAAGTCGCTGTTGCAAGCGGTAAGGATAAGGAGGGAGAGGTATAAAATAGTTTTCTTCATAGTTCTATTTTTTAATTCTTAATTCTTCATTTTTTAATTTAATCAGTATCCTTCGTTCTGTTTCAAGTTGCCGTTTACACTCATATCGGTAGTCGGGATGGGGAAGACATTGTAACGGCTGTCCACGCCTACTCCGTTCAATACACCTCCCTTGAAGGTCCATAAGTAATTGGGAGAGGTATAGAGCCCGAAGCGGATTAAGTCCGTCCGTCGTACTCCTTCCCAGTAGAGCTCCCGACAGCGTTCGTCGAGTATGTTCTGCAGGTTGTTCTCAAGCAGCCAACTTTCCGTGATGTTGTGATAGGTATCTCCATATGCACGTTCGCGGAGCGCATTGATGTAATTTATGGCAGTGGCCAGATCCCCACCTTCTCCTCCACGGGCTACCGCCTCTGCATACATCAGATAAACATCTCCCAAGCGGAACATCGGGAAGTCGGTGTCGGGGAAGGTGGTGTTCTTTCCCGGCTCTCCATTGCTTTGTAGGTTCGTATATTTGTAGACAGCCCATCCTTCGGTGGTAAAGGTGCCGGTTACAGATGTGGTGATGTCAATGCTTCGGTTCTTGTCAAAGAAAATACCACGCTTGTCGAGTATCTCATCGGCTTTTGGACTCTCGTTGTCCTGATACTGAAATGAACGGACCAAACGGGGAGTACCACGAAAACCATCCCATCCTCCACCGATACCGGCCGGAACTTCGGCAAACTCACTGCTGCTGCGTGAGCCGAGAATGACGGCTGCCATACCATACGATTGGGTGGTGTTGCCATCGAAACATACCGGGAAGATGATTTCACAATTGGCCAGTGGGTTTTGTCCGTTGTCTGCCATAAACAACTCTGCATAGTTGTCAGCCAGTTGATAACCGCTGGCTATGATTTGCTTGCATACGGATATGCAATCCGTATAACGGGGTATGCCGGTATAAACCTCTGCATTGAGATACATCCGTGCCAACAAGGCATTGACTGCGGCTTGGTCTGCACGTCCGTATATACCTTGCCGGGCGGTAGGCAATGCCTCTTTAATGCTTGTCAGTTCACTTTCAATCCAATCGAATAAAGCCGGTCGTTCCAATTGGGAAGGATTGATGGAATAGTTCTGTTCAGTAATGAACGGAGGGCGTCCGAAGAGGTCCATCAATGTATAATAGGCCAGTGCACGGCAAAAGCGGGCTTCGGCCGTAAACTGTTCCTTGTTCACTTCATCGGGTGCATGAGGGATGTTTTTCAGATATTCGTTGGCAAGGGCAACGATGAACATACAACGTTGATAGACCCCTTCCACCGGTTCATTCTTGGTGGTTCCCCATGTCATGCCGTTGATGTCGAGACACCATGGGTCACTCCACGAGTTTTTCATTTCGTCGGTGGTCTGTTCCTGTAGGGTAAACCAACTGCGGAACAATACCGTGTTTCCTGCGTCCAGTTCTGAAATGTCGGAGCCACCGGCACCGTCCTGACCGGAAAGAGCCCATACGGAATAGATTTTAGCCAAGGCTTTCTCGTAACTGGCAGCATCAGCATAGGCGCGGTTGGCGGTTGACACCGTAGGGTCCAATGGCTCTACATTAAGGTCGTTGGTGCAAGCGGTAGCACCTAACAACATCATCGGTATTATGTATTTCAATTGTTTCATAGTTCTTGTATTTTCTCACCACAGATTAGACAGATAAAAGACTCATTGTTTTATTTATTATAATCTGTTTAATCTGTGGTGAAATCCGTTAAAAGTTCAAGTTCAATCCTACCGTATAAGTCTTGGGACGTGGCCAGATGTTGGCATCAATGGCTGCACATTCCGGATCGAGCCCGCTATAATTGGTGATGGTAAACACATTCTGTATGGAGAAGCTGACGCGTCCCGAAATCTTGTCGGTGATGAACTTGTCGAACGTATATCCCAAAGTCAGGTTGTCCATCTTCAGGAAGGAGGCATTCTCCAGATAGAGGTCACTGGTCTTCTGATAGTTCTCGGAAGTATGGGTGAATCCGTATTTGCCGGCATCCTTGTAATAGTTGCTGATGAACCCTTGGTTGTTGAAGTGAGCCAAGGTAGTGTGGTCGGCAGCAAATCCGTTGAATACATAGTTGCCGAAGTTGGCACGGAGGTTGAATCCCAGGTCCCAGTTCTTGTATCTGAATTGTGAATTCAGTCCCATGAATACTTTCGGCATGGGGCTCTTGCCGGTAAAGTATTGGTCGGCTTGGGTGATTTCACCATCCTTGTTGCGGTCTACAACAGCATTCTGTATGGGATTTCCGTGTTCATCATATACCTGTTGGTATAGATAGAAGGTAGACGGTGCATAGCCTACTTGATGATATTGGATGGTAGTACCGGTGGCAAAAGGAGCATTACCGGCTGCTATCCCCGGATAGTTGGGGTTGTAGGTAGCAGTCAGTTTGGTAATCTTGCTTTTGTTCCAGGTAATGTTGTAACCGATGTCCCAGGTGAAGTCTTTCGATTGGATGACGATGGCGTTGACATTGAATTCCACGCCCTGGTTCTGCATCTCGCCCACATTGGCCGTAATGATGTTGGTGAAGTTGGTTCCTGCCGGTGCGCTGACGCTGTTCAGCAGGTCCTTGGTACGTTTGTCGTAATACTCCAGCGTACCATTGATGCGATTGTTCAGAAATCCGAAATCGATACCGAGGTTATAGGTGGTCGTTTCTTCCCACTTCAAGTCAGGGCTGTAGCCATTGGGCTTCAGCAGGTAGGAGTCGAGGTATTGGCCGGTAGGGTTGGTGCCTAATGAGTAGGTGGGCAGATAGAGGTAGTCGCCTATTTCCTGTTGTCCGGTTACTCCGTATCCAATTCGCAACTTGAGGTTGGAGAGTATGTCCTGTGTACCTTTCATCCATGGTTCGTTTGAAATGGTCCATGCAAAGGCTACCGAAGGGAAGAGCCCCCAGCGGTTGTTCTCGCTGAAACGGGAGGAACCGTCACGGCGCAAGGTAGCGGTCAACAGATAACGTTCCATGAAATTCCAATTCAAGCGTCCGAAGAAGGAAACCAGATAGTTCTCTTTGGGGATGCGATGGTATCCGTCCTGTATGAATCTTCCTTCCGCTTCGCTGTATGTCCATCCTTCCTTCTCTCCGGCTTCAGTAGGATTGGACTTGGTGATGTCGAAGTCTGAATTGTAGAAGTGTTGCCAGGAATAGCCGGCCATGGCATCGATGCGGCTATGGATGGACTCGAATTCCTTGTTGTAGTTTACATAGAAGTCCAGCAAGAGGTTACGTCGCAGGCTGTTCCAGGTAGCTCCTTGCCCTATGTTCTTAAACGTAGTGTTCAGCGCGGCTTGTGGTGAATGGGGAGTGTCAAACCGGCTGCCGGTACTCTTGGCTACATCGTATCCTAAGTTCAGGTTGGCACGCAGCTCTTCGAATCCGTGCAGTTTGTAGTCTATCTGAAGGTTTCCCAAACTACGTTTGGTGGTTCCGTGGTTGTTGTATTGTTCCAGCATGGCAAGCGGGTTTACACTGGCCAGCGTGTTGGGGTAATATTCCGTTGTTCCGTCCGTTTGGCTGATGGTCTCCCAAGTCCAGTATCCGTTGTATCTGCCATTGTCATTATGCACCGGCTTGGTGGGGTCGAAGAAGGCTGCTGCCGCCACGGCTCCGCTTTCTGCAAAGCGGGTTTTGTTAATCGTCCCCTTTACATTGACATCGACAGACAGATGGTCGTCCAAAAACTTGGGACTAAGGTTCAGTGAAGCTGTATAACGGCTGTAATGTGAAGTGCGCAACGTACCTTTCTCATCGTTGAATCCCAATGAAGTCCGGAAAGGCAAGAAGCCCACTTTACCGGCTACACTGATGTTCTGGTCGGTAGCCAGTCCGGTGTGGAATATCTTGTCCTGCCAGTTGGTGGCTTGGTCGGGATATTGATTGACCATCTCTTGTGCTGCGTCGCCTAAGGTCGTTCCCATCGGATATTGCTTGGCGGTAGCCGCACGAAATTCGTCCGCTTCCATCACTTGTACCCGTTTGTAAGGGTCTTTCAAGGTATATGTGCTTGCATAGTTAATCTTGATGCGGTCCTGTGCACCCTTTTTGGTGGTAATGATGATGACTCCATTGGATGCACGCGAACCGAATATGGCGGTGGCCGATGCATCTTTCAACACGGTGAAAGTCTCGATGTCGTTGGGGTTGATGGTGGCAAGCGCATTGGGGGTGCCTGGGGCGGCATCGTTGGCTACGGGAATCCCGTCAATGACGATGAGCGGATCGTTCGAAGCGTTCAGCGAAGCGCCTCCCCGGATACGGATGCTGCTTCCGGCTCCCGGTTGTCCGTCACCGGCCGAAACATACAATCCCGGCACTTTCCCCTGAATCAGTTCTTGTGGAGAAGTGACTGCACCCTTGTTCATGTCTTCGGCCTTGATGGCTACGACAGAACCGCTGAGGTCATCCTTCTTGACAGAACCATAGCCGATGACTACCACTTCGTCGAGTTGCTCCGTGTCTTCCTTCAGCACCACGTTCATGATGGGGATGGCCGGTAGTTCCTGTGATTGATATCCGATAAAGGAAATGACGATGATGTCCTCCGCACGGGTCTCCAGTTGGAACTGCCCGTCCAAATCCGTAATGGTTCCGTTGCTTGTCCCTTTTACGATGACATTGGCACCGATGATCGGTTCTCCAGCAGTGTCCTTTACTGTCCCCTGTACGGATATGGTTTGTGCGTAGGTCCCGATGGCCCATAGTAATCCTCCTGCCAATGCGATAAGGCTCTTTAGCGGATTGTTTCTTTTCATATCTCTGATAGGTTTTGGTGAATACTTATCAGAGAACAATTCTATCTATGCCTTGTTTGGCTACTGGAGAATAAAAAAGATTAAAACATTACTTGCTACAATTATGACATCCAGAACAAAGCGAAGGACCTGTATACATAAACGTTGTTGTATACAGATCCTTCGTCACTTCGTTCCTCAGGATGACAAGAAAAGGAATGCTCCTAAGGATGAAACAATCTTATTTGGTAACTTTCAATACCAAAGAGCTATATGCGCCCATCTTGAATGTTGCGTTTCCGCTTTCGCCCTTTTGCTGCACGTTGCCCGATACGGCTATCACTTTTTCGAACTTGTCGGTAAGCGGGAGTTCTACAGCAGAGCCTTTCAAATTATGGATAACAAGTAACTTTTCGTTGTCCTTCACCATGTACCAGGCAGCGATGGATACAAAATCCTTTTCCTTGCTTTCGTTGTATACAGGATGCTTTTCCATCTTTCCTTCGGCCAATGCCGGATAGGTGTTGCGCAGTTGGGTGAACATCAGGTAAGTATTTAGCAAAGACTTGGCATCTTCCTTCTGCTTGTCTGCACTTTTGATGCTGCTTGCCATGTTCTTGTCTACTTTGTCGGTGTACTTGGTTACATAGTTATCTCCCCAAAGCATAGGAGCACGCACATATTCATCGCCATTGCTTTTGGTACCATAGAGGCCCAATTCCTCTCCATAGTAAATATAAGGAGAACCGGCAGCGGTAAGCAACATGGCCGCGGCCAACTTACACTTATCGGCCGACTTGCCCAACTTCGATGCCGCACGGTCTTCGTCGTGGTTAGTCAGCTTGGTCGCTTCGATGTAATCGTTTCTATAACCTGCATATTCCTTCTGATAAGAAAGGATATCCTTGGCGAAATAGCAGCCCTTACCATTGTTGATAGCCCATTCCAGACGATACCAGAACGAGAACTCAAAGAAGGCAGGAAGCCCTGCATAGTAAGGAGCCACTTCGTTATGTTCCGATAGCACCTCGCCAATCATGTAGAATTCATCCGTATGTCCTTTCGATTTGTAATAGGCATTCATATCATCATAGAACATTTTCAAGAAACGTGGATTTTCGTCGCTATTGGCATTGTGATAGATGTGTTTCACGGCATCTAAACGGAGACCATCCACACCACGATCTATCCAACCCTTGGCTGCTTCGGCCAATGCTTTATATGCACCCGATTCGTTTGCCTTGTCCACCGGCCCGTAATTCAAATCGGCAAACCAGTCGGTATAGAAATGCGAATGGAAGTAGAGCGCCTTCATAAAATCGAATTTGATGT
>JAFVTL010000107.1 GCA_017503235.1 Bacteroidaceae bacterium
ATAACCGAATCGACAGCAGTCAGTGTGCGGTAGGTATCTTCCGCAAAGTCCTGGTGACCCGGTGTATCGAGGATATTGATTTTATAGTCGTGGTAATCGAACTCCATCACGGAGGTAGTTACCGAGATACCACGTTGCTTTTCGATGTCCATCCAGTCGGATGTCGCTGTCTTCTTGATTTTGTTGCTCTTTACGGCACCTGCCACTTGAATCTGCCCTCCGAAGAGCAAAAGCTTTTCGGTCAAAGAGGTCTTACCGGCATCCGGATGAGCAATAATCGCGAACGTTCGTCTTCTTGAAATTTCGTTATCCATAGTGTTTTTGTTTTAGGCACGGATTACACGGATTTCACGGTTTTTAGTATGTGAAAACCTTTCGCTTCATCTCGGCAGATAAGCCAAAATTCAAAAGCAACCCAACCTTAAGTCCTGTTCCTTTCAAATAATTGACCAACTGCCATTCGTGTTCAGGACGAAGCTTTGAAACTGCTTTCAATTCCAATATAACCTTATCCTCTACTATGATATCCGGTCTATACGTACCAACTATTTCATTTTTATAATATACATTCAATTCTTTCTGACACTCACATTTCAAGTTCCGACGAAGCAACTCCTTGTACAGAGCGTTTTGATAAACCTGCTCCAAAAATCCAAAACCTAAAATCTTATGTACTTCATAAAAAGCACTGATGATTTCCGCAGTCAATTCTTCATGTATCATAATCAATCCGTGAAATCCGTGTAATCCGTGCCTAAAAATCCAATTCGCTTATACACGATTGAAGCGAGTCTATCCAATACGGAATATCAATCCCATACGTCGCTTTGATCTTGCTTTTGTCAAGCACGGAATAGTGCGGACGTTTGGCAGGAGTAGGATATTCTTCGGTATGAAGCGGATTGACTTTGCAATCTTTGATACCTGCCAAACGATGGATAGCCTTGGTAAAATCATACCAGGAGCACACACCTTCGTTGCTGAAGTGATATACACCCGGTTCTACTCCTTGGCGAATAGCTGCAAAGATAGCGCGAGCCAAATCACGGGCGTAAGTAGGTGTGCCTACTTGATCGAAAATAACGCCAAGCGATTCGCGTTCCTTACCCAAACGAATCATCGTCTTTACAAAGTTATTGCCAAATGTAGAATACAGCCAAGCCGTACGAATGACCATAGAACGATTACAAAGTGTCAAGGCATTTTGCTCGCCCGCCAACTTGGTACTACCATACACTGAGTTAGGACATGTCGGCTCTGTTTCCTTATAAGGAATATGCGCTGTTCCATCAAATACATAGTCGGTAGAAATCTGAATGAATTCAGCATGGTTAGCCTCAGCCGCTTTTGCCAGATAGCCCACAGCATCGGCATTCAACTTAGTACAAAGTTCGATGTTTTCCTCAGCCTTATCGACCGCCGTATAGGCTGCACAATTCACAATAACATTGATGTTGTTTGCTTTTACAAAAGCCAAGACTGCTTCTTCATCACAGATATCAAGTTCTGCTACATCTGTAAAGAAATAAGCATATTCCTGATTTTCTACAGAAAGTACACGCATCTCATTGCCAAGCTGGCCATTGGCTCCTGTTATCAATATATTCTTCATAATTCAAGTTCTCCTTTCTTGTCTTGTATATAGTATGTGGAAAGCATGGACAACAATGTTGTTATAGCCTCTTGCGCCTTTTTGGTCTCTTCTCCTACCTCCTTCTTTTGAAGTTTCAATAGCAAAATGCCATACAAGGCTTCAAAACAAGTCTCCAACTCAGGTTCCTCCTTATTGGCTCCTTTGGCACGCAGTTCCACAATAAAAGGCAGAGCCTTATAATAAGCAGCACTATAATACGGGAACTTTGATGAAGCCAATAATTGCAAATGCAAATCAGTAAGCCAAGTAATGACATTTTTGTTAATCTGCAAGTGCCCCTTTTGCATCACTTCCTCGCGACGCATCATCTCTATCAGGTCTTCGTACCATTGAGACAACTCGTCGCTTTGTTCCTTGGAAAGCGATGGATAACAATCAATAACCCGACACTTTATATTCTCAATATCGCACCCATTGGCACGAATCAAGTCCTCTACCTGCCACATATAAATCAGGTATTCAGCAATGTTATTCTGTTTAAGATGTTTGGAAACGAACATGTTATATTTTCGTTTAGTAGAGTGTTTTTCCTAAAATAGTATATACAATGCTAACTACTGAAGCCAGCATCACAACCACTCCAATAATGCGATTAAGTATCCAAATGCCGCGTACATTGAACTGGGTACGCACTTTATTGACAAAATAAGTGATTCCAAACCACCAGAACCAAGCCCCCAATACAATAGCCAAATATCCTTCCAGCTGAAGTTCCAACGGGCTACCCGGCATCACAAACGAGAATCGTGCAAAAAGCCCGATGAACAAGAAGATGATGAGAGGGTTGGACAAGGTAACAAAAAAGGCTGTTACAAAATTATGGAGATAAGTCCCCTTGTTGGGAGACACGGGACGTATGGATTGAACCGGATTGCTTCGGAAGGTATAAATACCAAAGACAAACAGCATAACACTTCCTATTATTTGCAACAGAATCTGATGTTTCATCAGAAACTCATCCATAAAGCTCATGCCATAACCGGTTATCAGCGCATAAATGATATCACTCAAGCAAGCGCCCAAACCTGTGACAAAGCCATACCAGCGGCCTTTATTCAACGTACGCTGAATACAAAGCACACCTACTGGGCCCAAGGGTGCAGAAACAACTACACCGATGATAAACCCTTTCACCAATATATCGAGGATGGTTACTTGCTCAATCCAATTCATGACTGCAAAGATGAGACTTTTTTACGAAAGTACCTATATTTAGCCCCATTTTTCTTTCACAGAATGCGTCTTTTATATAACTTTGCACCTTATTAGTAAAGCAATCAATTCACATAATAACCATAAAAGTGCTATGATTCTATTTTTCAGAACACCGAATCAAAATGTCATCGCTACAGAAACTCACAAAGAGTTGTCTGCTGAAGACATCCAAAAGCTGTGCTGGCTCTACGGAGAAGCCACAGTAGAGAATGAAGAAAATCTGCAAGGGTGCTTCATAGGCCCTCGTCGCGAAATGATTACTCCATGGAGTACTAATGCCGTTGAAATCACCCAGAACATGGGATTGGAAGGCATCCTCCGTATTGAAGAATACTTCCCCGTGAAGGACGAAAATGCAGAATACGACCCGATGCTCCAAAGAATGTACAAAGGTTTGAACCAAAACATCTTCACGATTGACATCAAACCTCAGCCCATTATTTATATCGAAAACCTGGAAGAGTACAACGAGCAGGAAGGTCTTGCACTCTCTCAAGAAGAAATGGATTACCTGAAGAAGGTGGAAAATGACTTGGGACGCAAGCTGACTGACTCGGAAGTGTTCGGTTTCGCTCAAATCAACTCGGAACACTGCCGTCACAAAATCTTCGGCGGTACATTCATTATCGACGGTGTGGAAATGGAATCTTCATTGTTCCAGATGATCAAGAAGACCACCCAGGAAAATCCGAACAAGATTATCTCTGCATATAAGGACAATGTGGCCTTTGCCGAAGGTCCGGAAATCGAACAGTTCTCACCGAGAGACCATTCAACAGCCGACTACTTTGTCATCAAGAATGTAAAATCTGTTATTTCTCTAAAAGCAGAAACTCACAACTTCCCTACTACCGTAGAACCGTTCAACGGTGCATCAACCGGTACAGGTGGTGAAATCCGCGACCGTATGGGTGGTGGTAAGGGTTCTTGGCCGATTGCCGGTACTGCTGTATACATGACTTCTTACCCACGTAGCGAAGAAGGTCGTGAATGGGAAGACATCCTTCCGGTTCGTAAATGGTTGTATCAGACTCCGGAACAAATCCTCATCAAGGCATCCAACGGTGCTTCCGATTTCGGTAACAAGTTCGGCCAACCGCTGATTTGTGGTTCTGTCCTCACTTTCGAACACCAGGAAAACAACGAAAAGTATGCTTACGACAAGGTAATCATGCTTGCCGGTGGTGTGGGTTACGGCACTCAACGCGACTGCTTGAAGGGTGCTCCGGAACCGGGCAATAAGGTGGTGGTAGTCGGTGGCGACAACTACCGCATCGGTCTCGGTGGTGGTTCAGTTTCATCTGTTGAAACAGGACGTTATTCTTCGGGCATTGAATTGAATGCCGTTCAGCGTGCTAATGCTGAAATGCAGAAGCGTGCCTACAATGTGGTGCGTGCCCTTTGCGAAGAAGACGAAAACCCGATTGTTTCCATCCACGACCACGGTTCGGCAGGTCATGTGAACTGCTTGTCGGAATTGGTGGAAGAATGTGGTGGTTTGATTCACATGGACAAGCTTCCTATCGGTGACGAAACTTTGTCGGCAAAGGAAATCATCGCCAACGAAAGCCAGGAACGTATGGGCTTGCTCATCGATGAAAAGGCCATCGAACATGTTCGTAAGATTGCAGAACGCGAACGTGCTCCAATGTACACTGTAGGTGAAACAACCGGTGACCATCGCTTTGCATTCGAACAGGCTGACGGTGTACGTCCGTTCGACTTGGCCGTTGACCAGATGTTCGGTTCTTCTCCGAAGACCTATATGATTGACAAGACCGTTGAGCGTAAATACGATGTAGTGACTTACGACATGACCCAACTTGATGAGTATGTACAACGTGTACTCCAATTGGAAGCCGTAGCTTGTAAAGACTGGTTGACCAACAAGGTGGACCGCTGTGTAACTGGTCGAATTGGTCGCCAACAATGTCAAGGCGAATTGCAGTTGCCACTCAGCGACTGTGGTGCCGTGACTTTGGATTATCGTGGCAATAAAGGTATCGCCACTTCCATTGGTCATGCGCCTCAAGCTGCATTGGCTGATCCCGAAGCCGGTTCTGTATTGGCTGTCAGCGAATCATTGACCAACCTGGTATGGGCTCCATTGGCCGAAGGGTTGGACAGCGTTTCCCTCTCTGCCAACTGGATGTGGCCATGTCGTGCTCAAGAAGGTGAAGACGCTCGTCTGTACAAGGCTGTAAAAGCGTTGTCAGATTTCTGTTGTGCTCTCCAAATCAATGTACCTACCGGTAAAGACTCTTTGTCCATGACACAGAAGTATCCCGATGGCGAAAAGATTATCAGCCCGGGAACCGTTATCGTATCAGCAGGCGGCGAAGTTTCAGATATCAAGAAGATTGTTTCTCCAGTAATGAAGAACAATCCGAAGAGCCGCTTCTACCACATCGACTTCTCATTTGACAAGTTGCAATTGGGTGGTTCCGCCTTTGCACAGTCTTTAAATAAAGTAGGCAGCGATGTTCCTACCGTCAAGAATCCGGAATACTTCCGCGATGCATTCCTTGCTGTCCAACAATTGGTAGAAGAAGGACTTATCTTGGCCGGACATGATATTTCTGCCGGTGGTTTGATTACAACCTTGCTTGAAATGTGCTTCGCCAATACGGATGGTGGTATGGAAATAACACTCGACAAGTTGCAGGATGCAGACATCGTGAAGTGTCTGTTCGCTGAGAATCCGGGTGTAGTCATCCAAGTATCAGATGCAAACGCTCCAAGAGTGAAGAAGATTTTGGACGATGCAGGTGTAGGTTATCTGAAGATTGGTGTACCAAGCGAAGAACGCCACATCCTGGTGAACAAGGACAGCGTGACTTATCAGTTTGGCATCGACCACTTGCGCGATGTATGGTACTCTACTTCTTACTTGCTCGACCGCAAGCAAAGTTTCAACGGTTGTGCAAAGAAGCGTTTCGAAAACTACAAGCAACAACCGCTTGAATTGGCCTTCGGCCCTGAATTCACCGGCAAGTTGGCACAATATGGTTTGAATCCAGACCGTCGCGAAGCAAGCGGAATCAAGGCTGCGGTCATCCGTGAAAAGGGTACCAACTCTGAACGCGAAATGGCTTACTCCTTCTGGCTGGCAGGTTTCGATGTAAAGGACGTTACCATGACCGACCTTATCAGCGGCCGCGAAACTTTGGAAGATGTGAATGTCATTGCCTTCTGCGGTGGTTTCTCCAACTCCGACGTACTCGGCTCTGCCAAAGGATGGGCCGGCGCCTTCCTCTTCAACCCGAAAGCAAAAGCAGCTCTCGACAACTTCTATGCACGCGAAGACACCCTTTCACTCGGTGTTTGTAACGGTTGCCAATTGATGATTGAACTCGGTCTTATCAATCCAGAACACCCGGCAGACAAGAAGGCAAAAATGCTTCACAACGACTCGCATAAGTTCGAAAGCAACTTCGTATCTCTGACTATCCCAACTAACCGAAGCGTGATGTTCGGTTCACTTAGCGGATTCAAGATCGGTACTTGGGTAGCCCATGGTGAAGGTAAGTTCCACTTGCCATTACCGGAAGATGAATACAACATTGTAGCTAAGTATTCATACGATGAATATCCGGCTAATCCGAATGGCTCATCTTATAGTGTAGCTGCCGTAGCCAGCAAGGACGGACGCCATTTGGCTATCATGCCACACCCCGAACGTACCATCTTCCCATGGCAATGCGGTTACTACCCAACCGAACGTTGGAGCGACCAGATTACTCCATGGATTGAAGCGTTTGTCAATGCCCGCAAGTGGGTGGAAGCAAACAAGAAATAAGATACCCCTATAACAATGAAGAGGGTGTGTAAAAATGAAGGACTGAAAAGTTTCTCATTTAGACACACCCTCTTAGTTATTATAAAAGATGTCTTATCAGATCATTAATCTTCTTTCGAAGCTTCAATAGAATCGGAAATAGAAGAAGTGACTCAACTAACAGAATGCCATAAGTTAATCCAACACTAAATTCAAACAACCATTTGGTGAATCCACACTCCGGCAAGAATTTGCTTAATGGCATTAGAACCAAGAATGAAAAGGCAGCGATTAACATAAGTCCCCAAAAGCTGTTCAAATGATGATTGAAAGCCTTGTTTGTCAGCCTCAATTTTGCCGCAACATTGTTTTCAGCCTCGAATGGTCCGGACGTCGTCTTCCTTTTCCAATACAGCTTCTGTTTACATTGATGCACAAACTGGTCACCGCAAGAACTACGAAATGACACATAATCATCCACTTCGTCCTTTGTCTTCTTCTCATCAAAGTCAATCTGGTAAATAAATTCATTAGGCTCGCACCTCTTGAATCGATAAAATACACCATTCGTATGCCAAAATGCCCACCCCGCCTTTGACATCTCGTTAATCCATCTTTCCTCCTTATCAAAGTCGACGAACCAGTTAATTGCAAATCTACTCGTTTTCATATTTACACATTTTTTATATAATTCTTACCGTTTTCTACAAGCTCTAAAAGACGACAGTATTCAGCCTTTAGAATTTCTTCTCCTTGTTCTGTTATTCGATACATCTTTCTTCTCCCTTCACTATCCGGAGTTTCACCGCATGGGGAAATCCATCCCTTTTCAAGGAGATTAGAAATAGCACCATACAATGTACCGGCTGATAGCACCAATCTTCCTTTGCTCATCGAAGAGGTCTTTTGCATTATGCCGTAACCATGCATCGGCTCTTGCAAAGCCAGTAAAATGTAATAAATTGATTCTGTTAAAGCAGTTACATTATTTTTCATATAGTATATAGTATATCGTTTATCTATATATCGTTTAACGATACAAAGGTAAGTGATACATTCTATTAACCAAAACAATTAGGATATTTTAAGCTTCCAACCACTCTCACACTCTCATTAGGGAACTCAATAATACAGGGGAAAACAATCAACTTTATGTTATAAAATCATAAAATGCAGGCATTCCGTAAGGAATACATCCTTTTTTATTGTTATTTGTTTTGGACTTTTGGATTTTTTCTTCACTTTTGCAAGCGAAATGCATTTAAACATAAGACCATGAGAAGATTTCTCGTTCTGTTATGCGCAGCACTTCTGGGGACAATTGTTGCCCCTGCCCAATCGTTCAAGTATCTGGATACACAAAATGGCCTGAGCAGCCGTCGAGTTATCGCTGTCGAGAAAGACTACAAAGGTTTCATGTGGTTTCTTACCCACGAGGGTATCGACAAATTCAACGGCAAGCAATTCACTCACTACAAGCTGGAAGAAGGAGACAGAGTCAACCAGCAGTTCCCTAATCTAAGCAATCTTCAAACCGACGCCCAACAAAACGTTTGGGTATTGGGCAAGGACGGACGTATGTTCCGATATGATGAACAAGAGGACTACTTCAAGCTGACATTCAAGTTTTCTGAAGCTATTCAGACCAACCGAAGTCTCCCTTTAACACTGACTAAAATAGACCGGAAAGACAACATATGGCTCTGCACCAAAACTGCACAATTCATCTACCAAATACCAAACGGTCAATTCTTTCAGTTAGAAAGTCCTATCAAAGAGGAAATCACCTGCCTTGCACAAGCTGACGCCACCCATTATTATATAGGTACGCTCCACAACATTTATAAAGCCACTCTGAATGGGAAAAAGCTATCAGTAGAAAGAGACTCATCGCTCGAGAATTTCCACATCGTCCAACATCTCCATTTTCATACTTCCACAAAATCATTGCTTATCAGCACGCTATCCGATGGCTTCTTTCTGTACAACCAGCAAAATAAAGCAATAGAAAAGCTTGGCACGATGAACGATGTGAACATCAACGCCGTGATTCCCTACCATGATTCAAACGAAGAAATCCTGATTGCCACCGATGGAAACGGAGTGTACAAACTGAACATGCGGACAAAAGAGTTACAACCCTTCCTGTCCATCAATCACCACTACTCGAACAAAATGAATGGTGAAATCATCAAGGATATTTATGAGGACGAAGAAGGCAGATTATGGATGGCAATCTTTCCCATCGGTATCACCATCCATTCGGACAAATATCCTGGATATGAACTGGTAAAGCATTCACAAGAAAACCCCAACTCACTCATAAACAACCAGATAACCTACATCATGGAAGATTCAGAAGGCGACATCTGGTTTGCTACCGCCAATGGTATTTGCTGTTACTATGCCAAAACCGGGAAATGGGCCAGTCTGCTTTCCAGCTATCACCAAGGAACAGCAGAGCAAAATCATGTATTCATATCCCTTTGCGAAGCCAGCCCCGGAACGATTTTAGTCGGTGGTTACATGTCAGGTATGTACCGCATAGACAAGAAAGACATGAAGCCCTATTATTTCTCCCCTCAATTACAGGGTTACACCTACATACGTCCCGACAAATACATACGAAGCATTTACCGCGACAAAGAAGGTTACATTTGGGCAGGCGGGTACTACAACTTGAAGCGTATCCACCCCGAGACTTACGAGATGGAACACTATGACATGGAATATCCGGTCACGTACATCACCTCGAAAGACAAGGATGAATTATGGATAGGTACTATCAACGGGCTTTATATATTCAATAAAAAGCAGAAGCAAGTATTACCTGCAAATCTTTCATCTGACATTGGGAATATCAATACCATCTACCAGGACAGCACCCTGACTACCTATATCGGGACCAGTGGGAACGGCCTTTGGATATACGACAACCAGACACAAAAGTTAGACAACTACAGCACCAAAAACTCCGCCCTCATATGCAACAATATCTACAGCATTCTGCCGGATAAAGTAAAAGGAGACCTCATCATCAGCACAGAGAGCGAATTGGTACACTTCAAGGCTAAAGAAAGACTTTTCCTGAACTGGACAAAGGAACAGGGGCTGATGGCTGCACAATTCAACACAGCATCCGGTATCCGTACCCAGCAAGGAGTATTTGCATTCGGAAGCAGCAACGGAGCAGTCATTCTGAGGAATGGTATGAAGTTGCCGCGCACATTCAATTCCAAAATGGTATTGAACGATTTCAACATCCACTATCAAAGAATGCTCCCCAACCAGGAAGGTTCACCACTGACCCTTCCCATTGACGACACCAAGTCCATCACCCTCTCGCACGACCAGAATATCTTCTCACTCAATGTGTCCTCCATCAATTACGACTGTCCTTCACGCATCCTGTACTCCTGGAAGCTTGAAGGATTCTATGATGAATGGACTACCCCCTCGGGTAACAACCTCATCAGATATACCAATATCAGTCCCGGAAAGTACAAACTACACATACGCTCCCTTCTGCTGGACGACGGACACACATTGGAGGAACGAACCATTGCCATAACCATCACCCCTCCTTTCAGCCAGAGCATCTGGGCTGCAATCATTTATATCACCATCATAGCATTCATTATTTTTGCTGTCATGAGATTCCTATGGATGCGAAAAGACAGCCTCATTTCCAAAGAAAAGATCCAGTTCTTCATCAATACGGCTCACGACATCCGTACTCCACTTACCCTCATCAAGGCACCTCTAAGCGAAATTGAGAATAACGAACAATTGACCGAAGCAGGAAAGAAAAACCTGACAATGGCCATAGAAAGCACAGAAAAGCTATCCAATCTGGCAAACAAACTGATTGATTTCCAAAAGGAAGAGTTATACACATCGGGCATCCATGTCAGCAAGCATGAATTGAACCAATACATGACAGAATGCATGAAAGAATTTGAGATGTATGCTTCCAAGAAAAACATCCGTTTGACATTTATTGGAACAGACCAGGAATTGTTTGTATGGATGGACAGGAACAAGATAGATTCCATCATCCACAATCTGGTGAGCAATGCGCTGAAATATACCCTAAGCGGCGGTCACGTGGAAGTGAAGATACGGAGCAACAGCAAAGAATGGTTCCTGAAAATCAGCGACACTGGCATTGGCATTCCAGCCTCCGACCGTAAGAAAATGTTCAAACAACTGTTCCGAGGTGAGAACGCAGTCAACCAACGCATCACCGGAACGGGCATTGGCATGCTGCAAACCCACCGACTGGTCACACGCCATAAAGGAAAAATAACCGTATCAAGCAAAGAAAACGAAGGAACCATATTCCGTCTGCGATTCCCCATAGACCATCCGGCCTATAAACGAAACATTGAACAGCCGACTGTATCAACAGAGCTATTCATACCGACTTTGAAAGTTGCACCTACACCAACAATGAACACTTCGGAAGAACATCCTAAAACTCCATACACCATTCTGTTGGCTGAAGACAACCCGGAGCTCCGCAGTTTCCTTCATCGGATATTGGCTGAAGACTATAAAATCATAGAAACGAGCGATGGAAAAGAAGCATTAGAACAAATTCACAAAGCACATCCGGATTTGATTTTGTCAGACATCATGATGCCTGAAATGCGAGGAGACGAATTATGTCAAATGCTGAAAAGCGACATCGCCACCAGCCACATTCCTGTCATTCTACTAACCGCCTTGGGAGACCGTGAAAGCATCATTCATGGGCTTGAAACCAAAGCAGACTGCTACATAGTGAAGCCATTCGATACAGACATTCTTAAGGCCAACATTTCCAGCATATTGGCCAACAAGGAGTTTGTCCGCAACCGTTTTGCCAAGTTGGACTATCGGACGGACGACATACAAGAAAATATTCCGGGTATTGATTTGGATCAGGAATTCCTTCTCAAAGCTACAGACATCATTCAACAACACCTCGACAATGATTTCAACGTCGACGACCTATGCGGAAAACTACACATGAGCCGTAGCAGTCTGTACAACAAGATCAAGGCGCTCACCGGCCATTCCCCCAGCGAATTTGTCAAACAAATCCGATTGAAACAGGCCGCTATCCTTTTAAAAAGCAGGAAACACACCGTCGCCGAGATATCGGATATGCTTGGCTATGGCGATCCCAAATACTTTACGGATATATTCAAGAAATATTACGGAGTTACGCCCAGCAACTACATGAAACAAGAACAGAAATGAACTTTTACATCCATGCATTCAGCACATTCTTCAAAATAGGTACATTCACCATCGGCGGAGGATATGCCATGGTACCCCTCATTGAAGAAGAGGTAGTCAATAAAAAGAAATGGCTCAGCCACGAAAATTTCATTGACCTGTTGGCGGTAGCCCAATCGGTCCCCGGTGTATTTGCCGTCAACCTATCCATCTTCATCGGCTACAAATTGAAGAAATTCCCCGGAGCCTTGGCTATGGCTTTAGGAACAATCCTCCCCTCTTTTCTCATCATATTAGGTATTGCCTTGTTCTTCCAACACTTGAAAGGAAGTGAAGCGATAGAGAATATATTCAAAGGTATTCGTCCCGCTGTTGTTGCGCTGATTGCCGCGCCTACCTTTTCCCTTGCCAAATCGGCAAAGATAAACAAATACAATATCTGGATTCCAGTGGTATCAGCCCTGCTGATATGGCTTTTAGGGGTTTCGCCCGTATACATCATTATATTGGCAGGACTCGGAGGATTCATTTACGGAAAAATCAAGAACCAGAAATCGTAAACCAATATGCTATTTTTAGAACTATTCCTTACATTCTTTCAGATAGGTCTCTTCGGGTTCGGAGGAGGCTATGCCATGTTATCCATGATTCAAGGTGAAGTGGTTACCCGTTACGGATGGATTTCCGCCAGCGAATTCACCGACATTGTCGCCATCAGTCAAATGACTCCCGGACCTATTGGCATCAATTCGGCTACTTATGTAGGATACACGGCTGTTATGAATGCCGGTTACAGCCAGCCTTGGGCCATATTAGGAAGTACAACCGCCACCTTGGCTGTCGTTCTCCCTTCATTTATTCTGATGATTGCCATCAGCAAGTTCTTTCTGAAATATCAGAAACATCCCATGGTAGAAGCTGTCTTCCGCGGATTGCGACCGGCGGTAGTAGGATTGTTGGCTGCCGCTGCATTGGTATTGATGAATCAAGAAAACTTCGGCAACTATCACACAGACAAATATCAGTTCATCATCAGTGTCATCATCTTCCTTGTAGCTTTCATCGGCACCCGAAAGTTCAAGGTAAGTCCCATTCTCATGATTGTACTTTGTGGAGCGGCAGGCTATTTTCTATATTAGCCGTAACTGTGCATCCCCCCCAGCATACCATTTACTCCGAAATAAGTCATCAACACCGTCAGTAGAGAGGCTACCACATAGATATGGAAGAAACGGGGATTCCGGAAAGACGGGAAACTCTCCGTATGAAAAGGCAAGCCATAGACCATGAAGGTTATGAGCGCCCACACTTCTTTCGGGTCCCAGGCCCAATAGCGTCCCCACGATTCATTGGCCCACACCGCTCCGATAAAGATGCCTGCACCCAAGAAGAAAACAGCCGGATAGAGCAAGTTACGGCTCAGCCTCATCAGACGCTCTCCTCGCTCTGGAAGGGAAAGTGCCACGACTCCGTTCAGGCAAATGAGCGTCAAGAGCAGATACGACACTACGATGAAAGAAATGTGAATCCCAAACCATGGCGAAACCAGCACAGGACGCATCGGGGTGTATAGCGTCTTCAATTGCAGCACGCAAGCCGTCACCAATACACCTGCAAGCAGCCAGCCATAATACCGCTTCCAACGGACACGGAGCATTGCCACCATCGAAAGAGCCAATAGAATATATCCGCTATACGTCACCGCAGTCCCCCACGGGTCGTGGTTCACGCTCAACCAGCTTCCACCTTCATCCTCATCATACGACGACTGATAGAAACGGTATCCCTTCCAATCCAGCACATGATTCATGGATATGTCCGCTTGTATAAAAGAAGAATCATTCAAGGAATGACAAGTCACCCTGCTCACATAGTCCGAAGGTATGTCCGTACCCGGATAATATTCCACCCGAAAGGTATCAAGCCGCAGCGTAAAAGGCATCGTCCGCATCAAGTTGGTTTCCTGCTCCATATACTGGAAAGAGGTTGTACCTATCCGCAAATGGACGGAACCTTTCTTCCCTGAAAGAAAAGTAATGAGGGCACCGCCCAATATCAGAATAAAGGAAAGGTGCAGCATAAAGACAGACAGACGCTTCCACAGACGCTTTTGACACAGCATGTACAAAGTGAATGCCGCCAACATTCCCCATAACAGACAGAAAGGGATACTATGGTAGATATAACGGTTTGCCCACGGTATGCCCCATGCGTGTCCGGCAAATGTAGCTATCGCCAGCATAACCAACAACACGCCATACAGCCACAGAACGGTAGTCTTAATAAGCGGCATAGCGGGTGTCGTTGATAGGCTTGACTGCCATACATTCCATTTCAATCAACCAACCCGGCCGACAGACTGGCGCCAAAAGATAGACTTTGGGTATATCCGGGAAGCGTTCTTCAAACATTTCCTCTACCACCGTATAATCGGATATATCACGAAGATAAACCAACAGATGACCTACATGTTCATAGGTACATTCCGCTTCCTTCAAAAGGGTTTCAACGTTCTCCCACATACGGAGAGTCTGCTTGCGGATGTCACCGGGATGTACGATTTCACCTTTGTTGTTGATGCTTGCCGTACCCGAAATGAATACCTGACGACGGTCGCCGTAATCCACGTAAGTTCCACGCTCAAAACTTACTCCATATTCGTAAGTCGGATTCAGATGGGTCGGAGCATACAAATAATGAATCTGTTCCTGCTTGATTCCATCCAGCGCATAAGCGTCCATCTGCACCAACACCTTCGGATTGGCATGACGGCCGGCAATACCCGTACTGGCGATAAAATGTGTCTTGTCTGTCAGGTTTTGGGTAGCAAATACTTCATTGCGTGCCTTTACCACTCCGGCATAGTTCACATCTACATTCTGTACGTATAGCCAGGTACGGATGCAATTATTCGCCAAGCTGCAACCGTTTTCCAACAGCTGCATCACATAGTCATTGAACAACAGACGCATCTGATATTCCGAATTTGAAGCCTGATTGCAAGCTCCTGCCATCCACAGATGACGATAGTTTCCATGCTTCACTTCATAGATGCCATGCGACAATGTTTTTGTCTGTACCCCTGTCTGCGCATAGACCCACATCGCTATCTTTGTTCCGTCCAACGGTGCCTGCTCAATGACAGACAACGGGCAATCGGATCGCTCTGCATGCAAGGCCTGCAGGTAATCCGCTTGGTTGGCGGCATCGCTCAAGAAAAAGCGCTTGAACACAGCACTCGCTCCCTTCAAGTCACCTTCCATCAAGTCGGCATAAGCAGCCAATACGGCGTTTACCTGTTCCCTATAAGTCAATCGAGGATTAGTGACACGGATAATGGCATGATATTCACTCACACCCTCCGGCACTTCATATTTATTGATTCTGACATCAGTCATATCTTGCATCATTCTACTCTTGTCTTTACAATTTCACATTTTTCTTCACCGCTTTCGACTCGTTATGAAGGCGGTCGAGGGCAGTCACCACATAACGATATTTCACCTTTCCTTCCTCATAAGGCAACAGGATGAAGTTTTCACGGGTTATCTCCACAATATGGCTGGGGTCTTCCAAATCCACCGCTTCGTCCTTATCGAAACGATACACCACATACTGGACGGCTTTGTCCATTTCTGTTTTTGCCTTGGGCTCTTTCCAAGCCAGCACAGGTCCCTGGAAGGTCCACATCATCTTCAATTTGCGGACTTTCCCCGGAGCTTTGTCGTCCATGAAAGGCATGGAGGGCTGCAAAGCCGGATAACGATGGTAGTTCTTTTCCAACAAGGTACGATAGTTGCCGGGATTGTCCACTACCGCAGAAGCATACCATTGACAGCTTCCCTGTATGCCGGGAAGTGCACGCTGCAACTTCATCTTGGCAGACATCTGATGAACTTTCGGATTCTTTAAGTCGGCAGCTTTCACCGTGCGCATCACATCCTGTCCTATGAATAACGGACGGGCCGAGGAATGTTGCGCCCACCAACGTACAAGCGTATCATAGTCGGCGGCCTTGTGCCCGATTTCCCAATAGACTTGCGGAATGTTGTAATCCACCCAACCGTTGTTCACCCATTTCAGCACATCCGCATAGAGGTCATCATAGTTCTGCAAGCCATTGGTCTCGCTACCATTGGGGTCGCTCTTCTTGTTGCGGTAGATGCCGAAAGGACTCACTCCGAACTTCACCCAAGGCTTGCACTCACGGACCACGTCATGGATTTCCTGAATGAGCGTATTCACATTGTCCCGGCGCCAATCGTTCTTGTCGGCATATCCACGGCCGTATTGGGCAAAAGCATTGCCATCGGGGAAAGTTTCTCCCGGATTGGGATAGGGATAGAAATAGTCGTCCATGTGCAAGGCGTCGATGTCGTAATTGGTCACGATGTCGCGCACTATCTGACAGATGTACTTTCGGTTTTCGGGCAGTCCCGGATTGAAATACAATTGTCCGGCATACGTCACGAAACGTTCCGGAAACTGGTTATACGGATGTTGGGGAGACAAGACGGCCGTACCCTTGGTCTTGGCCCGATAGGGGTTGATCCACGCATGAAGTTCCATGCCACGCTTGTGACATTCGTCTATCATCCATTGCAGCGGGTCCCATCCGGGGTTCTTTCCTTGCGTTCCGGTCAGGAAGCGGCTCCACGGCTCGTGTTTCGAACGGTACAGCGCATCGGCCTCGGCCCTCACCTGGAAGATGATGGCATTGATACCGGCTTTTTTCAACGTATCGAGCTGTGCGACAAGGGTGGTTTGCATAGTCTTTGCATCCATGCCTTGGAACTGTCCGTTCACACACTGTATCCAGGCACCTCGGAATTCCCGTTTGGGAGCCTGTGCCACGGCCGAAACCATTCCCATCAGCAGGGCTGCGATTGCAAGTAGCGTCTTTATCTTCATGTGTAATTATTTTAACTCCTTCTATCTACTCTATTAGGATACAAAGATAATAATTTCGTCACAGAATACCGCAGAGTTTCAAGCAGTTTTTTACAAGGAACGGCCGGATTGTCTGTCTGGCAGCAAAAGCGTGGCAACATTCAGAATGACAAATTGTGTCAACAGATAAACAGTAACCAAAGATTATCATTATCTTTGCATGTTCTAAAAAGCAGTCGGCATGAGTGACAACAAATACATCTCCATCAAAGGAGCCAAGGTTAACAACCTGAAAGACATCAGTGTAGATATTCCACGTGGCAAGTTAGTCGTAGTAACAGGACTTTCCGGTTCCGGCAAGTCGTCGTTGGCTTTCGACACGCTCTATGCCGAAGGACAGCGACGCTATGTAGAAAGCCTCAGCAGCTACGCCCGCCAGTTTCTGGGACGCATGAGCAAGCCTGAATGTGACTTCATCAAGGGCATCCCCCCTGCCATCGCCATCGAGCAGAAGGTGTCGAGCCGCAACCCACGTTCCACCGTTGGCACTTCCACCGAAATCTATGAATACCTCCGGCTGCTCTTTGCCCGCATCGGCAAGACCTATAGCCCCGTAAGCGGCCAGCTGGTCAAGAAACATTCGGCCGAAGACATGGTGCAATGTATGCTCTCCTTTCCGCAAGGCACCCGTTTCACCGTACTTGCCCCCATCGTTCCGCGCGAAGGAAGGACGTTGGCCGAACAGCTTGACATCGACATGAAGCAAGGGTTCACCCGAGTAGAGGTGAACCGCGAAGTGATGCGCATAGAAGACTACCTGATGCAGCTGCAATCCGAAGGTGGAGACAAACGGACGAACGTGTTCCTACTGGTCGACCGCATGACGGCGGACAGCGACCAGGCAAGCATCAGCCGACTGACCGACTCGGCGGAAACCGCCATGTATGAAGGCAACGGAGCCTGCATGCTTCGCTTTCAGAGCGAGGACGGCAGCACACAGCTGTTCTCGTTCAGCACCAAGTTCGAGGCCGACGGCATCATCTTCGAAGAGCCCAGCGACCAGATGTTCTCGTTCAACTCGCCCATCGGCGCCTGCCCCACCTGCGAAGGTTTCGGACGGATTATCGGCATCGACGAACACTTGGTCATCCCCAACCGCGCCCTTTCCGTATACGACGGGGCGGTGGTATGTTGGCGGGGAGAGAAGATGAACGAATGGCTCAAGGAGTTCATCCACGAAGCCCCTGCACACGACTTCCCCATCTTCACGCCTTATTATGAACTGACTCAGGAACAGAAGGACTACCTGTGGCATGGACCGAGGCACAAGGCTTGCATCGACTCGTTCTTCAAGATGCTGGAGGAGAACCAGTACAAGATACAGTATCGGGTGATGCTGGCTCGCTATCGGGGAAAGACGGAATGCCCCACCTGCCACGGCACCCGTCTGAAGAAAGAAGCCAACTATGTAAAGGTAGGCGGACGCTCCATCAGCGAGCTGGTAAACCTGCCCATCTATGAGCTGAAGGAATTTTTCCGCACCCTGCAACTGAGCGAACACGACGCGAACGTGGGCAAACGCATCCTGACGGAAATCAACAACCGGCTGAACTTCATGATGGACGTAGGCCTGGGATACCTCACGCTGAACCGACTGAGCAACTCCCTTTCGGGCGGTGAAAGCCAGCGCATCAACCTGGCCACTTCCTTGGGCAGCAGTCTGGTCGGCTCCTTATACATCCTGGACGAACCGAGCATCGGCCTGCATAGCCGTGACACGGAACGCCTCATCCACGTACTCCGCCAATTGCAACAACTGGGGAATACGGTAGTGGTGGTGGAACACGACGAAGAAATCATCCGGGCAGCCGACTACATCATCGACATCGGTCCCAACGCCGGACGCTTGGGCGGACAAATCGTCTACCAGGGCGACATGAAGGACTTGCAGAAAGGAAGCGGCAGCTATACCGTGCGCTACCTGCTCGGCGAAGAGACCATCGACCTGCCGCCTGCACGCCGCCCCTGGAACAACTACATCGAAGTGAAAGGTGCCCGCGAAAACAATTTGAAGGGCATTGACGTACGCTTCCCGCTGAACGTCATGACCGTAGTGACAGGCGTGAGCGGTTCGGGAAAAAGTACCCTGGTGCGCGATGTATTCTACCGCGCCTTGAAACGTGAATACAGCGAGAGCAGCGAACGTCCGGGAGAACATCTTTCGCTGGAAGGCGACATCCGGATGCTGAAGGACATTGAGTTTGTCGACCAGAATCCGATCGGCAAGTCCACCCGCAGCAATCCCGTCACTTACGTCAAGGCGTACGACGAGATACGGAAACTCTTTGCCGAACAGCCACTGGCCAAACAGATGGGCTACGGCGCCGGACACTTCTCGTTCAACACCGAAGGCGGCCGATGCGAGGAATGTAAAGGCGAAGGAACCGTGACGGTAGAAATGCAGTTCATGGCGGACTTGGTACTGGAGTGTGAATCGTGCCACGGCAAGCGTTTCAAGGCTGATACGCTCGAAATCAAGTTCCAGGGTCAAAGCATCTACGACATACTGGAAATGACCGTCAACCAGGCGGTCGAATTCTTCACCGAGCACAAGCAACACAAAGTTGTAAAGCGGCTGCGCCCCTTGCAGGAAGTAGGATTGGGATATGTCAAGTTGGGACAGTCCTCCTCCACCCTCTCAGGCGGAGAAAACCAGCGCGTCAAACTGGCTTATTTCCTCAGCATCGAGAAAAGCGCCCCCACCCTCTTTGTGTTCGACGAACCGACCACCGGGCTGCACTTCCACGACATCAAGAAACTGCTGGAGGCCTTCGATGCACTCATCAGCCGCGGCCA
>JAFVTL010000108.1 GCA_017503235.1 Bacteroidaceae bacterium
GCATGCAGACAGCCACCGATGAAAGGCTGGTGTATGAGGATGTACCCCGAGGTGCTTTGCTCTGGCTTCATAACCACACACGGGGTGTGGAGGAACAGGTGTTCCGCTATATAGATGGGAAGCAGGTGTTCTGCTATAAATTATAAAATCGGAACTGATGGGGACAAAGATAGTCTATGTAGCTGATGCAAATATCAAGGAGGCGGACATCTATCTGCTGACGGAGGGAATCACTTATGATGTGATGAGCCGTACCGTCTGGCGAGGAGAGGAGGCGATAAGGTTGGCACCACAAGCGGCTACATTGTTCCTGCTGTTCCTTCATGCGGAGGAACACCGTGTGACCGCAGAGGAGATTGACCGCAAACTGTGGAAGGGGAATGGCAGCAAGGGTAGCATTCATGCTGCCATCAAGCGGTTGCGAAGCAGTCTGAGGAATGCCGGCCTGCCCTTGGAAATCATCTTCCATGAGGATTGTTATCTGCTAAAGAAGATAGTTGTTCGGGCGAATAGAAATTGGTAATGATAGAACACAAAACGAAAGAGGGCGCACCATTCGATGCGCCCTCTCTTATTATTGGAATGTTTTGATTAGTGGTTACGGAAGTTCCACTTAGAGTTGTCTGTATTGAAGTCCCATTCAGCCAAAGTAGGAGTACTGTCGGCTACCGAATAGAGGACATACTTCTTGTTCACGCCTTCCTGACCAGGGATAGCCTTCGGCATGATACGGAATGTACCGTCAATCAGTTGCTCGATACGCCACAATTGTTCGTCAGCACCGGTGAATGAAGGAACGGTCTTCACTTCGAGGTCTTCAGTTGCAGCAAGGGCACGGTCTGTACCTTCGATAGTAATCTTGAAGTAAGGATTGCTCAAATAACCGCCTGCTTCAGGTACAGCAGTGATAGTCCAGCGTTGGTGAGGACGGAACATATAGTCGCCAATGCGAACTTCAATGTCATCTTTTGGCCATTCGCCGATAACTTCTTCCAACTTCTGGTTTTCGATGGGTACAACCGGTTCGTTCGGATCCATGCGGAACCAAGCGCGACGTTCCTGCTTCATGCGGGTAAAGTCAACAGCCAATTCCAAAGCATATCCGCGACGTTCCGATTCAATTTCATAAGTACCTTCTCTGAAGCGGTCGCCAGCTACCGGCCAACCATTCTTCCACAACAAAGGACGGATGCCGAGTACACTGCGTCCACCTTGGTTGAAGTCGGCTTCATAGTGGCATGACATTACTTCTACACCTTCGTCAACGATAGTACGGCCGAAGTGACCCGGACCAGCTACACGGTCGCCGGCAGCAATCACCATCTTACCACCACCTTGCAACATGTCGCGGCCTACATTGTCGATGTATGGACCTTCGACGCTGCGTGAACGGCCTACAACGATGTTGTATGTAGAGTTCACACCATCACAGCAAGTACCATGAGTACCCAACAAGTAGTACCAACCGTCACGATAAATCAAGTCAGTAGCTTCGCAGTCGATAGCAATGTCCTTGGCTACGTTTCCTTCTACGCGCTTACCGGTAGCTGGATCCAATTCAATCAGACGGATGAAACCGAAGTATGTACCATAAGAAACCCACAGACGACCTGTGTTCGGGTCGAGCATGATACCCGGGTCGATGGCATCGTTGTCTTCCTGACCATCAGAAGCGGCAACTTCGATAGCTTCGGTATACTTGAAGTCGGGGGAGTTGGGGTCGAGTGTCTTGTTCCACATAGTCAAGATGCGGCCGTTGTGTCCACCGCCCAAGCCACCACCTGTAGCGCCATAGATAACCAAATAGCGGTCGCCTAACTTGATGACATCGGGTGCAGCACCGCCACCAGGACGAACGGCGCCACCTTTCCATGACCAGCCATCTTCTGAAATCAAACCACCTTGTCCGGTACCAAATGTATAGAACTTGCCATCGCATTCGGCCAAAGTAGAGGGGTCGTGAATATATGGTTGTCCAGTTTGTGCTTCGGCAGTCTGGACAGACATCAGTGCAGCAAAGACTGATGCTCCTATAAATAATTTGCTGAATTTCATGATTCTTTATTTTTTAGGTTGAGTAGTAGTGATGGTAAAATTGTTCACAGGTTGTCCCTTTTCGTCGATGAAGCGAACACAGAAGTCGCTCATACCCGGGCCGTTGATAACTGCACCGCGAAGGATGTTGCGTCCTTTTTTCAGGGTCAGACGCTTGGAAGTACAGTCATCCTTCACCATACGGCGGTCACCTGAAAGGATAACAGCTTCTTCGCCGTTGAGCCACCACATAGAACCTGAGTTGGAACCTACTGCCAGACGTACGTTAGTCATTTCTTCCGGACAATCAATGACTGTTACTGCCCAGAACAATACACCGTAAATCTGCTTTTCAAGACCTGATGCAAAGCGGAACAACTTTACGTTGAACAACTTGCTGTCCAATGCATGCCATGCCAACTTTTGCTTTCCGACCTTTACCTTTTGTCCGTCTTTCGGGAAAATGGTAAACTGACCCTTGAAGTATTCAGTGTTGAATGCTTCACGCAAATAACTGTCAGTAAATACAATGTTAGAACGATTGGGTTTGTCGATGGGTTCCAACAACAGCCAACGGCGGATGAAACCTTCATTGTCCGGGGTAGCAGCCTCGGCAGTTACCGGACTGAAGTACACGTCCAAAGCAGGACCTGCATTCTGTGCGATGAGGCTGGTGAGCATCATGCACGCCATAAACATGGTAATTGTAAATCTTTTCATGATAATTTATTTAAAGAGTAACGGAGCCATGGTATACAATCCACGACGCCAAGTTAAGAATTCGTGTGCAGTGCCTTCTGAAATGTGAGAAACGGCATTGAAACCGGCTGCTTTCAAAGTTTCGGTTGCAGCCTTGATTCGATCCGGACCTTCTTTGCTACCGCAGCTCAAGAAGATAAGTTTCACTTGGTTCTTGTCGGCAATTTCTTGCGGAGTATAAACACCGCCGCTCAACAAACCATAGTAGCTGAATACTTCAGGACGACGCAATGTAATGGTGTGTGTCTCCATACCACCCATAGAAAGACCGGCCATAGCGCGATGTTCCTTGTCGGCGATGGTGTTGAAGTGGCTGTCGATGTAAGGAATCAATTCGTCTACCAGTACAGTTTCAAATTCTTTGGCGGTAAATCCACCCAAGCCACCGAACTTGATTTCGTTGGTCATACCATAAGTCATAACGATGATGAATGGATCGATTTTGCCTTCTGCAATCAGGTTGTCCATAATCAAATTGGCATGTCCTTGGTTAGACCATGCTGTTTCGTCTTCACCCCAACCATGTTGCAAGTAGAGAACAGGATATCTTTTGTTGTCCTTGCCATAAGTAGGAGGAGTGTAAACAAAAGCACGGCGTTCGCTGTTTGTACTTGGAGAGTGGAACAGAATCTGTTGAACGTTTCCGTGAGGAACATTCTTCAGTGCATAGAAATCTTGGTCGTGGGCAGGAATTTCAATACCACTTTCCCAACGGCAGGAACCATAGAAGTTCAAGGCACCCGGGTCGTTCACTACACCACCGTCAATGGTCAAATGGTAATAGTGGAAACCTTCGTCCATTGGACCGGCTGTTGTTCCCATCCATGAGCCGTCTTCAGCTTTCTGGAGAACGGTGCCACCGCTACCGCCTAAACCAAGGCTGACAACTACTGATTTTGCATCGGGAGCTTCCACGCGGAAACGTGCATAACCCTGTGAATTGACCATCGGGTATTCTTTGCCCGGTTGATTCAGACTGGAAGGCTTGAAGTCTTCCTTGATTGCTTCTTGTGCCATGGCGTAGGTGCATCCTAATGTAAGGGCCACGGCTAAGCATGAGTTTCTTAGTATACTTTTCATAAATCTAAAGATTGGTTTTTACAAATGTAAGGTTTTCTTATGCGTGTAAAGCGGTGCATTTGTATCAAAAAGATTAGCTGATGATACAAATGTAACCTAAAACGAGGGTGTTTTGAACAATGGAATAAAAAATAGGGTTTGCTTGAGCAAACCCTATTCAGAAAGAAGTTTTATTGTTGTGTATTTCCTTTGCCTTCGGCCCCTTCGTCCAGATGCTGATTCATATAGGCCGTTGGCGATACTCCAAACAAATCTTTGAAGGCTGTGGAGAAATAGGCAAGACTGGGGAAGCCGGTCAAGGCCGCCACTTCAGCTACGTTGTGTTTCTTTTCAGCCAATAGGGAAGCGGCTTGTTTCAAGCGTACATTACGGATGAAGTCTCTGGTCGATTGATTTGTCAGTTCTTTCAACTTGCGATGTAAATGTACGCGGCTAATGCCTACTTCTGTCGCTATCATTTCTACGTTCAAGTCTGTATTGCTCAAATTCGTATTGATGACCTTCATTACACGGTTCAACAATCGTTCGTCGGGTGATTCTTTCTCAATCTTGTTGAACTTGTTTTCCTGTACTTGTTTTCCACCGAACGTGTTTTTCAACATTTCACGTCCTTTAATCAAGTTGATGGCGGTTTGTCTGAGGACTTCAATGTTGAAAGGCTTTGTGATGTATGCGTCAGCTCCTTGAATCAATCCTTCTATCGTATCCTCATCGCGCACTTTAGCAGTAAGGAGGATGATGGGTACGTGATTGATGTTTACGTTTTGCTTGATTTTCTTGCACAAGGACATACCATCAAGATCCGGCATCATTACATCACTGATTACCAAATCTGGAGCCTTTTGAAGAATCATGGCTAACCCGTCTTTACCATTATCGCATTCTTGAATATGGAAGTCATTACCCAATTCGCGATGGAGATAATGGCGGATTTCTTCGTCATCTTCTACAATCAGGATGCGGCGTTTGCTCTTTGAACGTATGTTGCCAAGATCTTCTTGTTCTATGTTGGTGACTTGAGTATGTGGTGTCACTTCCACATCGCTACCGGAGCCGGTTGCTTCTATATCTTTTGTCGGAATATGGTCTTTACCCAATGGAATACGGATAGTGAAGCTACTTCCGACTCCACCTTCATTGTTCTTGGCCGTGATTTTACCATAATGTAGTTCAACCAGTGAACGGGTGAGGTTCAGACCAATACCGGTACCTGTGCTGGAACTGTTTTCGCCATTTCGAACTTGATAGAATCGGTCGAATATTCGGTTGATTTCTTCTTCTTGTAATCCGATACCATTGTCTGACACTTCAATTTCTACATAATCGCACAGTGCGGGTGATGGAGCATCACTATCGTGTCCTGTTTTCAGATTGATCTGTATATGACCTCCCTTAGGTGTATACTTGAATGCGTTTGAAAGTAAATTGAAGATAATCTTATCGAAATTCTTCGGGTCTATCCATACTTTCAACTCCTCAATAGCTGTGGTAAAACCAAGGGTAATGTTTTTGGTCTTGGCCTGGTATTCAAAATTGTGATAAAGCTCTTTAATGAACGGGATAATATCGGTTTCTTTGAATCTGAGTTGCATTTGTCCCTTGCCAATCTTGCGAATGTCCATCAATTGATTGATGAGTTGCAGGATTCGTTCTGCATTTCTATATATGAGCTTGTAGTTCTGTTGCCTTTCATTGTCACCGTCTGTTGCAATGAGTCTTTGCAATGGACTGATGATGAGTGACATTGGGGTTCGTATCTCATGTGAGATATTAATGAAGAACTGCAATTTCGCTTCGTTGATTTCTTCGGCATGAAGATGTTCCATCATTTGTCTTTTAGCATGGTATCTCTGTCTGATTTGTTGGATGATAAACCAGAAGAGTCCACAGAAAATGAGGAAATACAAAGCTTTTGCCCACCAAGTTTCGTACCAAGGTGGTGATATGATGATGTTAAGCTCTATGATGTCCGAGAAAGAACTATAGTCTTTAGCTCTGACTTGAAAACGATACTTTCCGGGTTCCAAGTCGCTAAAGGATACACGGTTTTCACCATTTCGTAGGCTAATCCAACCATTATTGTTGAAATTGTACTGATAACTGATTCTTTCCGGATTATAGAACTCCATGGCACTGAATTCGATAGTCAAAGAATTGTCCATATGTGACAAGTTGAATTCCTTGGCGTTGGATATGTCTGTGGTGATAATTTCTTTATTGCCCGACTTCATCCCTTTATGAACAGGTTTGTCATGGATGTAAAAGTCAGAAAGTTGTATTTGTGGCTTTTTGTTTGGGTTGATGATTTCTTTTGGATTGAAGAATGTAACCCCTCCTGTTCCTCCAAAGTTGATTTCGCCTCTTTCACCTTGGAAGTATGCTCCTCTTGTGAATTCGTTCCCTTGCAAACCGTCACGTGCATAGAAGTTGACAAAAGTTTCGCTGGCTATATGCAATCTGGACAAGCCATAGCTTGTGCTAATCCAAAGGTTGTTGTCATAGTCTCCTTTGATAGCATAAATGGTATTGCTTGGCAATCCATTTTCTGTTGTATAGGATGTGATTTCTTGTGTCTTTGGGGTAAATCGTTTAAGGCCGGAATTGGTACCTATCCAAATGTCTCCATCTTGGTCTTCATGCATAGTAAAACATACTTCTCCACGCATGAATTGGTTGGAACTGTATGTGGATACAAAGTTCTCTGTCTTTAAATCCATGCAACCGAATCCGTTGTATGTGCCAAAATATAATTTGTCGTTCGAGGATAATAACAGACAGTTTACCCATGTGTTGTGCATGGCGTTGATCTTCAGATTGTTGATGATGTCACCATTGTATGATGGCATACATTTGATTTGGTTGGTCTGCATATCCAGCTTGTAAAGGCCGGCTCCCATCGATCCCATCCACAATTGCTTGTTGGCGTCTTCGACAAAGGCATAGATTCTTGGCTTGTCTTGACTTGTTGTATCAGGAACACTGATGGACTCCCATTGTCCGGTAGCACGATTCAGTTTGAATACTCCTTTTTGATAAGTACCTATCCATAATTGGTTTTTGGAGTCTTCGTAAACGCTCATGATGGTTGCCGATTCGTTACCAGTAATATTTGGATAATGTGCCTTCATTTTTCCGTTGGGGTATGTAGCATATAATCCGTCACCGTCAGTTCCAACCCATAAAATACCCTCATGGTCTCGACAAATGGCCATAACGCAACTTGAACCGATGCTATTGCTGGTAATGGACTTGTAACCGATATAGTTGAATCCGTTGGTGATGGCAGGTACTATGATAACCCCTTTCTGATAGCAGCCTAACCATGTGTTTCCTCGATTGTCTTTAAGTACGGAGTGTACTTTTGCTTTGCTGAATTCCAAGGTAGTTACGTTGAAATTACTTTCCTTGATAGTCTTTTCGCGGATGTTGTAGATTTTGACACCGTTTCCATCGGTAGCAATATAAATTTCTTCCTGGTTTGCCAGATGTAAATCACGGATAACTAATTTCGAAGGGTAGGGGATTGATATGAAATCATCCTTGACTTCATCGTAATAGAACATCCCGAAATATCTGCTTCCTACATATAGATTCCCATAAGCATCTTCACAAATGGAAGAAAACTCTTCCGACATACCCCCGGCTAGGTATTGTTTGATAGATTGTCCGTTTTCTAACAGGCTGATGCTGGACGGACTGATGATCCAAAGCCTTTCTTGAGAGTCTTCAAACAGGTAGTCAATGAAAAGACTGTTGCCGTTTGAATTGTCCTGCATGAAGAATAATCCGCCCTCTTTTTCAACAAGTTTGAACATTCCATAACCGTTGGTGCCAATCCAAATTTCTCCATTCCTGCGTTCCACTATACTGGGGGTGTTGGCATTGATTTCGCCTCCTTGTTCCAATAATAGTGGAATTGTTGTAAATTCTTCTTTGGCGCGGTCGTACAGTTGGACCCCATTCAAGGTTGCAACAAAGAATCGTCCGCTGTTATCTTCAAAAGTACGGCGGATAAAGCTGTTGGTGAGATAAGTGGGTTTATTCCGGTCCTTGCCAATGACTGAGAATTTTGCTCCATCATAACGGTTCAGCCCGTCTTCGGTTGATATCCAAATGATTCCATCATGATCTTGATATAGATGGGTAATCATACTACTGGATATATCGTTGTCGGAGGTCAGTAATCGGCCTTCTTGTGCGTTGGTTTTGACTGCGAGTGAGATGAAAAGGATTAGGAATCCTAATGATAGTATTTTAGATTTCATAATGGTTTGATAAAGTTCCTACAAATATAGTAAAAATATAACAAACGAGTATGAAATATATTGAAAAACTGCCAATAATAGGTTTTTCCTTTATTGGCAGTTCTTTTTTTATCTGTTTCTGTTGAGAAGTTCCTCTGTCGGACATTCGTAATTGGTAATTCCCAAATTGACTTTTTTCAAGTCTTCTAATGTGTGGATAGGTCTTTCATAGTCATTCGGAAATGGCATTTCGGAGAATTCCTGGAAGTAGAGCAGACATGCATCTTTCCACCAGATAGCGTCACGGACTTGTGTCTTGAGTGAGGTTTGGATTTCTTTGAAACGTTCCGCGTCGACATATGATTCTGTCTGGTCCCATAGCTGTTGGAACTTCCTGACTTGTTGGACTCCTCTGTCGTAATGGAAGCAAAGACTTTCCCAAAGTGTGCGTCCATTGGATAGGGTATAATCCCAAGGAACATGGTGGAACCAAAGAATGTATTCTTCCGGACAGCTCTTCATGTCGTTGTATAAGTCAGCCAAAGGAGCAGGATACTGGGCTGTTGCGTTGCTTCCTGTCGAACTTCGGTTAAAACCAAGCCCTTTTTTATCTGCCTTGTGATAATAGGATGGCATCCAGTCGGCACGTGCCCCCGCTATGTCGCACCAAGGTTCTGGACCATAGTGATGTCCCCATGCAAACAGGTGATGAAGTCCCATAGGCATCATATAGTCAACGACGGCTTCATGGCTTTCCAGCATAAGTTGTTTGACTGGTTCTATGAATTCTTTCTCAGAACTGAACGTTTGCTTCATCCATTCTTCAGCGATTTCTTCTGAAGTGAGGGATGGATTCCAGGCCAGTCGGCCGAATGCATACCAGTTGCTTTGTGCAAAGGGATGACCGCACCAATTCACGTCTGTCCCGATATTGGATACTCCCGCTATGGCTTTTAATGTTTGAGCGGGCACAAAATTGAAAAATTCTTTCCACATCGGTGCCAGATAGGCTATGTGATTGGAATGTCCCAGATATTCTTGAGTAACTTGAAATTCAACCATTTGGTCTGTATGCTCTATGGCGGTGAACAGAGGACTGTAAGGCTCGCGTGGCTGGAAATCCACAGGACCGTTCTTGGTCTGTATGATGACATTCTCACGGAATTGTCCATCCAATGGCTTGAATTCTTGATATGCTTGTTTGGCGCGGTCCGCATCATTGGCATTGTAGACGAAAGCTCTCCACATGACAATACCCTTGAAAGGTTTTAATGCGTCAGCTAGCATATTGGCACCTTCTGCATGGGTGCGTCCAAAATCACATGGCCCTGGTTGGCCTTCTGAGTTGGCCTTCACTAAGAAACCACCGAAGTCGGGAATCAGCTGATAGATTTCCTTTACTTTGTTTTTCCACCAGCGGATGACTTCCTTGTTCAAAGGGTCTGCTGTTTCCAGGCTGTCAAGGACCATGGGTGATGCAAAGTTTACGGATAGGTATACTTTGATGCCATATGGACGAAATACATCAGCCAATGACTTTACTTTCTGTAAGTAGGGTGCGGATAGTATTTGAGGAGATGCGTTTACGTTGTTCAATACCGTTCCGTTGATACCGATGGATGCATTGGCACGAGCATAGGTTTCATAACGAGGAGATAATTTTGTAGGTAGTTCTTCCCAATTCCATAAGGATTTTCCTGCATAACCTCGTTCAATGGTACCGTCCAAATTATCCCAATGGTTCAATATACGTATAGGAAATACAGGGTTTTCTTCAATGGGGAGTGAGACCTTGTCCCATTCTTGAGTCTGTTGTAGACGAATCAAATGGTATGCGGCATATAACAGTCCTTGGTCGGTCGACGATGTGATTGTTACTTGGTTCCCTGTATGGTTAATTCGATAGCCTTCTGCTGAAAGTTGCTTGTCTTTTTTCTTCTGCAGATGAACGGCTGGTCCATCCCAGTTTTGCTGTAATTCTTTTACAGCAATGGCTGTTGTAGGGGTGTGGATTGAAGTTGTAATCGAAGCGTTTCCCCCGTTCTGTTTGGGTAACCATACCCGGCTCCCGTCTTCGGCAAATGCCATCTGCATAAATAGACAGATGAGGCCGAGAAGTAATGTCCGTTTTTTCATGGTAGTAATTTTGTTATTATTCAAATGGGTAAATGATACCCCATTCTTTACGCAACGCATCCATTTGTTGCATGATACGTAAGGTTTCAGCATGTGGCATGTAAGGAGATTCTAACCAACCGTTATTCAAAGCTTCTATGGAAGCATATACCTGATATTCATATCCGGTTATTTGTGGAGGACAATCGTATGTGGCCTTTAGTTGGTAATCTTCATCGTATACACGAACTTGTTGAGGATTGTTGATGTTTTCGACAATCATAAACCCTTTATCCCCTGAAATGATTCCTTGTCGGTCGCTCTTGGCCAAAAGGCTGCTGTTCAATACCGCCATCTTTCCATCGGCATATTCCAAAGTGATGCTGTTTTGGGAATCTATTCCTGTAGCTGATTTGATACAGGTGGATGTCGTCTTTACGATGTCCGTACCGAATGCCATAGCTGCAAAATTCAGGGTGTAAACGCCTAAATCCAACAGTGCTCCTCCGGCAAGTTCCGGCTTATGCATGCGTTCCCAATCGTAGTTGGGATAGCCTAAATTGGCGGTAAGTAATATGGGCTGACCAATGACACCGCTGTCTATCAACTCGCGGATGGTTTGTGATAAAGGCATGTATCGTGTCCAAATGGCTTCAGTCAAAAATAAATTCTTCTTTTTGGCCAGTTGGATGAGGGCTACAGCCTGCTTGGCGTTGGCTGTGAATGACTTTTCACACAACACCGGCTTCCCTTTTAGTAAGGAAAGCCGTGTGTGGTCATAATGATGGGAGTGAGGCGTTGCTATGTAAACTAAGTCAACGCCCTCATCGTCCAACATTTCTTCGTACGAACCATAGGCATGGGTGAAGTTCCATTGTTTGGCAAAATTACGTGCTTTAAGGATGTCGCGGGATGCGATGGCGTATGCCTGTGCATTTTCCATCCCTTGCAGGGTAATAGCCATCTTTTCGGCTATCCATCCACAGCCTATGATACCAATTCTGGTTTTTTTATCCATTCGGTTAGTCGTCTAAACCTTCAATGGTGATAATCTTGCCGTCGGCGTCATATTCCAATTCGCAAACTTTCAAGCTGCGCAAGTGGTTCTTACCGCCTGAAGGTACGCTGTCGTGATGGAAAAGATACCATTTACCCTTATATTCTACGATTGAATGGTGGGTAGTCCAACCTACAACCGGAGTAAGGATCACACCTTGATAGGTGAAAGGTCCGTATGGGTTGTCACCAATTGCATAACACAAGAGGTGAGAATCGCCAGTAGAATAGGAGAAATAGTATTTGCCGTTGTATTTATGCATCCAGCTTGCTTCGAAGAAGCGGTGTGGATCGTCAGCAGCTAAAGGCTTGCCATTTTCGTCAACTACCTGGATGGGCTTGGGTTCTTCGGCGAAGTGAAGCATGTCATCGCTCAACTTGACCATACGGCTGGGCAATGATGGTTCGCTTCCGTGTGGAAGATTAGGACTGTCTGGAGTATTGTTCACTGCAGGGTCTTCTACCGGCTTGTTGTCACGGTATGATTGCAATTGGCCACCCCAAAGACCACCGAAGTACATATAGTAGTTGCCGTCTTCATCCTTGAAAACGCAGTTGTCGATACTATAACTGCCAGGGATTGGCTCTGGTTGAGGAATGAATGGACCAGCAGGATTGTCTGCAATTGCTACACCGTGGTGGAAAATCTCATTACGGTCTTTCATTGGGAAGTACATGTAATACTTGCCGTCTTTTTCAGCTACGTCACAGTCCCAAAGCTGACGGCCATGCCATGCGATATCTTCCAAATCGAGAACCTTTCCATGGTCAACAACTTCGCCATTCATTGGATCGTCGGTAGAAAGTACATGATAGTCTTTCATGATGTATTCATCGCCACTGTCGTTGTTTACATTGTTACATTCCCAGTCATGGGATGGGTAAATATACACTCTGTCATTATATACATGTACAGAAGGGTCTGCCATATAATCAGCGGGGAACAAATATCTTTTTACTTTTTTCATGATAAAATTATTTAGATTGGTTGATCATTTCTTTTATAAATGGTTTTGGCTCGTAGTTGCGGTCGAAGAGCAACGGGTAGTCTGTACGTCCCTTTACAGGGAAGTCGTTCTTCCATGAGTCCTTGTCGGTTACGCCCCATGCTGTTACACGAGTGATTTTGTCAGCATGTTTCAGGAAAAGGTTGAATACGTCCTTCATGCGGTTGTTCCATACTTGCGATGCACTGTCGGGCAATTCTTCGGTGTACGGATTCAATGATTTTCTGAAAGCCACAGTGTCTGTAATGTTGGCGGAGAAATTCACAGAAGGCAAAGCACTCATGTCCAATTCGGTAATCATGACTTTGATGCCTGTTCCTGCATAAGCCAACAGACTTTCTTCAAACTCATCGAATGATGGATAGTCCATACCCATGTGTCCTTGCATACCGATAGCATCGATGCGGAGACCTCTAGCCTGCAAGTCCTTGATGATTTTTACGTAAGTGTCTCTACGGCCTGGTACATTCATACCATAGTCATTCAAATAAAGTTCTGCATCCGGGTCTGATTCGTGTGCATATTGGAAGGCAAGTGGAATGAATTCTTCACCCAAAATGCGATAGAACGGGCTCTTGCGGTAAGAACCGTCTTCTACGATGGCTTCGTTCACAACGTCCCACCCTTTGATGCGGCCTTTGTAGCGTCCTACAACAGTATGGATGTGTTCTCTCATGTGTTCTTTCAACACTTCAGGAGAAACGAGCTCACCATTTTCATCAAACCAGAACCAACGGGGACACTGAGAATGCCAGATAAGCGTATGGCCCGTAACTGTGATTCCGTTAGCCTCACCGAAAGCAACCAAGGAGTCGGCTGCAGCGAAGTTGTAACGGTCCTTTTCCGGATGAATCTCTTCAGCCTTCATGCAGTTTTCAGCAACGATGGCACTGAAGTGTTTCTTGACTACATTTTGAGCAGCGGTATCCAAACCGGCAACTTGCCAAGTGTTCATGGCTGTACCTATCAGAAACTTGTCTTTGAATATATCTTTCAAAGTAGGTTCTTCCGCTTGTTTTTGGGGTGAACAGGCAGCCATGGTAATAGCCATGCCTGCCAGTAAGAGTTTTACGTTTTTCATTCTAGGATTATTTGTTGCGTGCTTCGATTTCTTTGTTAATCTTGTCGATTACATCATCTTCCAATTCATATTTGGATATAATCCATATAGCCAACAAGAGGAGAGCAGCTGGGATGACACAAACCAACCACAAGATACCTTGTTCTGCCATTGGAGTTTGTTGTGACAATTCAGCGTTGAAACCTACCATTGCCAAAACCATTCCCGGAACAACACCACCCAGTGCCATACCTGCCTTGAAGAAGAGACCGGTCAATGCGTTTACGATACCTGCAATACGGCGTCCTGAAGTATATTCACCATAAGAAACTACTTCCGGAACCAGTGCCCACATATAACCGGTGGCAACAATGATACCTGTACTCTTTACAAACTGAGCAACGCAAAGCAAATCAAAACGTTTCAAGCTTTCCACTTGAACGAAGATGTACATCATGGCCATACCTACGATAGCAGTTCCGAGGAAGAGGTAGAACATGCCCTTCTTACCAATCTTACGCTTGATGGCAGGAACCAAAGGCATGAAGATAAATGCAGGGATAGTACCCAACCACATGAATGCGGTAGTCATCAATGGGGTAGCACCTACGTTGTAGTTCATGAAGTATGCATCAGCAGCGTTACCTACACTCATCATGGCAAATGCGGTGATGAAGAAGAAGGCCAATACACGCAAAGGACGGTTGCGGAGGAACTCTGTCCACAAGTCACTAGCCTTTACATTTTCTGATTCTTTTTGATCCATTACCACGCGTTCCTTACATTGAGCGAAGCAGAAGATGAGCAATGCCAAACCAGCCAAAGCGAAGATGGTCATGGTGATGAACCAAGCTGTAGCTGCTTCCGGCTTGTCGGTGATAGCTTCTCCGTTGGCGGCAACAGGAGCAAAAATAGCGATAACCATTGGGAGCGACTTCACAATCAGGGCACCCAAATTGGCCATGAACATACGTGTGGAAGTCAAAACGGTAATTTCATTTGTGTCGCGTGTCAATGAAGAGTTCAAGGCTCCGTAAGGTACATTTACTAATGTATAACACATACTCATGCCTACATAAGTAATATAAGCATAAACGACAGAGCCACTGAAACCGTTCCAGAAACAGAGTATTGACAAACCTGCCAAAGGAATACCGCCAAGGATAAGCCAAGAACGATATTTACCCCATTTAGGATTGCCCTTGTCTACAAATGCGCCTACCATTGGGTCCCAAAGTACATCCACCAGACGTACAATCAAGAACATCAATGCGGCAGTTCCCGGATCTAATCCGTAAACGTTGGTGTAGAAAAACAATAACCAAATACTTACCGTTTGGTAAATGAGGTTTTGAGCCATGTCACCGGAACCGAATCCGATTCGTTGTAACCAGGATAATTTGTAAAATCCTTTTTCTTCGTTTGTTTCCATAAATTTATTGTTTTTAAATTATTTGTATTCGTATAATTTCACATGCAAAGTCTTGTTGTCTCCAACCGAAATACGGACATGACGGCCTTGGTGGTCTTGGTCGCCATTCAACCGGCGTACGAAACTGAAACTTCCGTCTTCGTTCACTTTCACTTCATCGACGTGGCCGATGCCGCAACGTTTCCCATTCCATTGTTGTACTTTGGTGCTGTTCTTGGTTTGTTGTCCCTTTTGTACAAACCCGTCTTCTCCCAAAGCCTTTGGAGATTCGGTTTGGAGTTTCTCTGTCTTTTTGGCAAATTCCACTACGATGCCATTGCCGGCTATGATGTATTCGTTTTTGGCAAGTCGGATGATGAGACCGCCTCCTTCGGGCCAGATGCTGCCGTCAGTAGCACGAGGGTCCCAAGGTAGGGTGAAGTTGTGGCGACAAATCAATATCAGATCATCCATTTCGAGGATGCGTTCCTTGTTGTTCTGGTCAAATAACAAGCCTTTCATCGCTCCTTTGCCTTGATAGCGAGCGATGAGGGGAGCCAACTCTTTCAGATGTTTGTATCCTGCTACCAGCATGCTGTTCGGACTGTCAGAACCGTCTTCGATGGAGAAGGGGCTGATTCCGATGGCATCGTGTTCTCCGAAAATGTAATAGGCTCTCACACCGTCGTTCTCGGTCAGCTTGATTTCCGGTATGAACAACGGGTTGTTGTGACGATGATATTGGGATACCCACCCGGTAAAACCATCGTCGTAGAGGTCGGGTGCCAAAATGTCTATGCTGGGGGCGCCACAATGCCATACATCAATGAGATGAGCCAACGGCCCGGCTGAAGGATATTCACCGGGTTGTCGTCCGCGGCTGTTCATCGCTGCGTTTACATAAAGAGGTATGTCATAAATGGAACGTGCAGTCTGTGCCATGCGTTCTACATATTTGGCGTAGTGGTATGCCATGAAAATCTCGTCCGTATAGATGTCGGCTCCGAAAACTTCTGCCCAATTCCCGTCTTTCTTGCAGCCTTGGCTTTCCCATTTCTTTAGCATCTGTGGATGGAGACTTTCCTTGTTGGCCTGTAAGTAGCTGATGAATTCTGTGGGTATAGGGGCATTGAATGCCTTGTTGGCGGCCTTCGAATGGTCGCGCGCCGATTCCAGCATGCCTATTTCGTTCTCAATCTGAATCATGATGACCGTACCTTCTTCCTTGTCGTGGTTGGCAATGAACTTCATCCATTCTGCGAAAGCATGGTTGTCTGCTTGAAATACGTTTTCAGAAAAGGCGCTAGCTATTTCCAACGGCTTGCCGTTTTCGGTGTAGGAACGGGGATATTTCTGATAATCTTCCTTGAACCAAAGCGGTGCATAGCAGCTCATGGAGTTTTTCCAGGCTCCAAACCACAGGAAAATGACTTTCAAATTGTTTTCACGGGCTTGATTGATGACTTTCTCGGTGAGCGAGAAATCGAATTTTCCTTTTTGGGGCTCTGTCAAATCCCAGTATGCCGGTACTAACACCGTATTCAGCCCCATTCGCTCTAACTTGGGGAATATTCGTTCTATATCTTCAGGGCAGGATGCGGAGGAATTGCCTAACTCTCCGCCTAAGATGAGAAACGGTTTGCCGTCCACCATTAGCTGGGTCGCTGTACCTTGCCGGTGCAGGATGCTGTTTTGTGCAGGTGCTTGTGCAAGTACCGCCATGCTAAAAATCAATGTCAGCAAAATGTTTTTCATGTTAGTGCATTATTTCAAAATCAAAAGTATAAATCTTATTTTGTATTTGTTTTCCCAAATGTTACACTTAATTATTGTAATGTAACAAGAGCTGGCTTTATGTTACATTTCCTTTTGCTGAACGAACATACCCCTTGTTTCTACATGCTGAATCCCTATTTTGGATGTTACATGAGGGTATAAAAAAGCAGTCGCTGACATCTTGCGATGCCAGCGACTGCCTTTGGTGTTGTCCTGTTTTATTTCAATTTGAATGAACTTTCTCCTATCATGGTTCCGTCGGCGAATATGTATACGTTGTACGTGCCGGCTTGTAGGAATTCTTCCACATCCCAGTATGCGGTCACTTCTTGTTCTTCGCCGGTGTATTCGATGTATTTCTTGATGGAATACTGAAGCTCTCGGTTTTCGTAGGTGAATGTGTCGGATGCGCTCTTGCTCAATATTTCGTTGCCGGGTTGGGCGATTCGTATATAAATGATGCGCTCACCTGTTTGCGCGGTGATGTTCTTGACAATGGTGAATGATACGGCAATCTTCTTCACGTTCTTTGCCTTTTCAATGGTTTTGCCGCGTTTGTTCTTTGCTTGGACACTGATGTTGGTGGCATCCAATTGTGCGGCAAGTGCCACTTTCTCGTTCAATGTCTTCTTTTCTTCTGCCAGACTTGTGATTTGTCGGGTAGCCTCGGTATATTTTTCCTTGACGGCTTTGTTTTCAGTAACCAAAGCTTCGTTCAGTCGGTTGAGGGAGTCGATTTGGGCGATGTAGCTTCTCATCACCTCGCGTACGGTTTTCAGTTCCTTCTTCAAGCGGGTGATTTCGGCGGCGTTGCTCGATTTCACTTGGCGAAGTTCTTCCAACAGGCGCTGGGTTCTCAACTTTTCATTTTCCAGCTTCTGGCGGAGTGAATCGTTGTTGATTTGAATCTGAAGCTCGTCGTACTGATTGGCGAAGGTGGTGTATTCATTTTCCATTTCTTCCTTTTCAATGGCGAACAACTCGCTCATTTCCTTGTTCTCCTGAACTTGGCGGAAGGCAAAGAACGATATGCCTCCGATAGCGAGTACCAACAGGATAATGATGATGATGAGATTTCTGCTTTTATTCATGATGTTGTGTTATTTGTCGGCAAATGTACAATAAATAATGTATATGGGTATAAATTTAATATGGAAATTTTTCTTCAATTCGAAAGAACGTTGTAACTTTGCATTGTTTGTAGGAAATTATTCATCAACTTAAATAAATATTGAGATTATGTCAAAAGTAACCGTAGTTGGCGCAGGTAATGTAGGCGCTACATGTGCAAATGTTCTTGCCTTCAACGAAGTGGCAGACCAAGTGGTAATGCTCGACGTGAAGGAAGGTGTTTCTGAAGGTAAAGCAATGGATATGATGCAGACAGCTCAGTTGTTGGGCTTCGACACTACCATTGTAGGTTGCACCAATGATTATGAAAAGACAGCTGATTCTGATGTAGTGGTTATCACTTCTGGTATTCCTCGTAAGCCGGGTATGACACGCGAAGAATTGATCGGTGTCAATGCTGGTATCGTGAAGTCTGTAGCACAGAACATCTTGAAGTATTCTCCGAATGCTATTTTGGTGGTTATCTCTAACCCGATGGATACCATGACTTACTTGGCATTGAAGTCTTTGGGCTTGCCTAAGAACAGAATCATCGGTATGGGTGGTGCTTTGGACAGCTCTCGTTTCAAATACTACTTGTCACAAGCATTGGGCTGCAATGCCAACGAAGTGGAAGGTATGGTTATCGGTGGTCATGGTGACACTACTATGATTCCTTTGACTCGCTTCGCTACTTATAAGGGCTTGCCGGTATCTAACTTCTTGTCAGCTGAAAAGTTGGAAGAAATTGCTGCTGCTACCATGGTAGGTGGTGCTACATTGACTAAGTTGCTCGGTACTTCTGCTTGGTATGCTCCGGGTGCAGCTGGTGCTTTTGTGGTTGAATCTATCCTTCACGACCAGAAGAAGATGATTCCTTGCTCTGTAGCTTTGGAAGGCGAATACGGCGAATCAGACATCTGCTGCGGTGTTCCTGTTATCTTGGGTAAGAACGGCGTAGAAAAGATCGTTGAACTTCCGTTGAATGCAGAAGAAAAGGCTAAGTTTGCTGCCAGCGCTGAAGCTGTACGCAAGACCAACGCTGCTTTGAAAGAAGTAGGTGCTCTCTAATCGATATTAGAAGAACTGACGAATAGGAGGGGATGCCCGATTGGCATCCCCTCTGTTATTATATAGAAACATAAAGTGGGTGTTGTCGAGACTCTTCGCTACGCTCTGAGTGACAATATGTATCACCAAACAGAATACTACTTCTCTGCAATATGTACGGAAGGAGTATAACCACATCAAGAACATTTAATTGCTAAAATACTAACTCAACACTTTGCGGGTCGTAACTCAACGCTTTACAACTCGTAACTCGTTACTTTACGAAAAGTAAAGAATGTTGTGGAATATGTAAAATATTGAGCGATTTTGGGTGACGGGTTGATACTCTTTTTTCAAGGTATTTTTTTGATTCGACCAGGAACGGCTTTTGCTGGTGACCAAGAGCGTATTCTCTTGGTGACCAGGAGCGTACTTTCCTGCTCGGAGGAAAGTACGCTCCTCCGAGCAGCATCTTATTCTCCTCCAAGCAGGAAAGTACTATGCTGGTTGGTAGTGTTTTGTGTTTTATAAACGATTGATAATCAATTGTTTTTAGATAAGGCTTATTCGTCGAATTTGGGGTATCCTCCTTCTGGTATAGTCCATCGTTTGAATACAATATCAGGGTAGTTGGCTTTGCCCTTTGTGTCTATCCAGTTGTGGAAATGGTCGGTAATCAGCGTGTCGTTGTAGATGAAACCTCCGCTTTTAGTCACTTTGTCAGTGTTAATGAATTCGGTGTTTGTGGTACCTGTATAATAATACGCACTGCCTGTATTGTAGAATGCATTTCTTACCAGGCCTTTACGAGGCAGTCCGATGACGGAAGCAAAATGAGAAAGGTCTTCAGCTATCGTGTAAATATAACAGTTGACAATAGATAAAGAAGGACTGCTATAAGATGCACCGGCGATACCTCCAGTGTATGAGGCTTCTACTCTACTTTTGATATACGTATTGTTGAATGATAGGCAATTCAGAATTTTACCATTGGCATATCCGACAATAAATCCTGATTGACAATTTTGTTCGGTAGTCAGATTACAGTCTTGGACATGGCAGTTGATAATTTTCCCAGAGCTTAGTGCACATACAAAACCTATTTTTTTGGTATAAACTTCTTTGGAGTCTTTCGGATTTTTTACGGCTTTAAGTGTTGAACTCAGGATTTTGCAGTCAAGGATAAGCCCTTTGTTTTGTGCAGCTAAAATACCAACAGTGCTGGCCGTAGCATTTGATGTGTTTTCGGCCCCTTCAATCGTCAAATTCCGAACAATCCCATCTTCTGTGATATATCCGAACAATCCGCTATAAGCATTATCCACACTGCTGTTTGTACTCTTGTCCGGCACTACCAAACCGGAGATGGTATGGCCTTGTCCGTCGAAGGTGTGGCGGAAACCTTTGGTGTTATTATATCCGATGGGGAGAATCTGTTTGGAACTATCAGCGGTCAAGGTAAGGTCTTCTTCCAGGAAGATGATGGTGTCACCGTCTATCACGTTGTAGAAATCCTCCAATGTTCTCCCTGATACGCTCTCGCCATTGATGAGCTTGCTGAAGTCTATCAAGTCCTGTACATTGCAGATACCTCCTTTCTTGCGTAGTTTGCAAGTATATTCCACACCGCTCTGATAAGTCTTTGCCGGAAGTAGATTGACGTAAGTTTTCCCGTCGGCGATAGTGGTCAGGGTGAGTGAAGCATCCGTCATGGGCGGAAGGATGAACGAATAGCTGCCCGATTTGTTGGCCGCCAACACATGGGTATAATCTTCCGTTCGGGAGGTGATGGTTCCGTTTTTCGGGTCTATCTGGTCGATGGTCACCGGTACGGTAAGCTGTAATTCTTCCAAGGTACTCTGAATGGAGTTGCTGGCTTGGATGGTGAACTTGGAAAACAGATGGTTGAACCGAAGCTGGATGTCTTTGTTTTCGGTCAGCGTGTCCTTGGCTATCAGTACATCGGTCAGCAGGGTATTTTCATATAGGTTGGCCGTGGTATAGGTAGCGTCTTCGTAAGTGGGATGGATGACTGTGAGGGTAGCGCTGGTTTCATCGTCGTTCCACCTTGGGAGGTTGTCGCCTTCCCACTTCCCGTCTTGATAGGTCAGCACCAGATTGTCCATCTGTATGGCTCCGGTGGCATTGAACAGCGCTTTCGCCCCTTCGGGCAGCGACTCTTCATTCAGCGTTGTACGGCTGAAAGTGATTTCTGTAGGAAGGGAAGGGGTGGGCACGGCATCTTCCATGGGTGCATTGCAAGAGCAGATGCAGCCAATCAGCAGGATTAGTACTATGAACGTGCGTTTCATGGAGATGTCTTTCGGGATGTTGTGAGCAAATGTAATTAAAAGAAACTACATTCGGTAAATAATAACAAAAAAAGTGCTGCCGGCCTTCACAGGCAAGCAGCACCATACAATACAAAATACAAATACAACTAAACGAGATATTATTGTTCTTTTTTTCTTTATACAATTCCTTGTGCCATCATGGCGTGAGCCACCTTCATGAATCCGGCGATGTTGGCTCCCTTGACGTAGTTGATGTAACCGTCGTCTTCTGTGCCATACTTCACACATTGTTCGTGGATGCCCAACATGATGTTGTGTAACTTTTCGTCCACTTCGGCTGCACTCCAACTGAGGTGCATAGCGTTCTGGCTCATTTCGAGACCGGATGTAGCTACACCACCGGCGTTTACAGCCTTGCCCGGTGCATAGAGCATCTTGTGTTCGATGAATGCATCGATGGCTTCTGGGGTGCAACCCATGTTGGAGATTTCACCGACGCACAAAGTGCCGTTGTTAATCAAGTTCTGAGCATCTTCGCCATTCAACTCGTTTTGAGTGGCGCAAGGCAATGCAATGTCTACCTTCACTTCCCAAGGACGGCGTCCGGCTACGAAAGTAGCGTTCGGATACTTTTCTGCATAAGGAGCTACGATGTCATTGCCCGAAGCACGGAGTTCCAACATATAGTCTATCTTGTCGCCACTGATACCGTCGGGGTCGTATACATAACCGTCGGGACCGGAAATGGTCACCACCTTGGCGCCCAATTGAGTGGCTTTTGTCACGGCTCCCCAAGCTACGTTACCAAAACCGGAAACTGCTACGGTCTTGCCCTTGATGTCGTGACCGGCATTCTTCAGCATTTGATTCACGAAATAGAGACCTCCGAATCCGGTAGCTTCCGGACGGATGAGTGAACCGCCGAATTCCAATCCCTTGCCAGTGAAGGTTCCGGTGAATTCGCGTGTCAGTTTCTTGTACATACCGAACATGTAGCCCACTTCGCGGCCGCCTACGCCGATGTCGCCTGCAGGTACGTCCATATCAGGACCTACATGACGCCACAACTCCAACATGAAAGCCTGACAGAAACGCATCACTTCAGCGTTGCTCTTTCCACGTGGTGAAAAGTCGGAACCACCTTTACCGCCACCCATCGGCAACGTGGTAAGGGCGTTCTTGAATGTCTGTTCAAAGCCTAAGAACTTCAGGATGGAAAGGTTGACTGACGCATGGAAACGGATACCTCCCTTGTATGGGCCGATAGCGTTGTTGAACTGAACGCGGTAGCCGAGGTTAACCTGCACCTTGCCTTTATCATCTACCCAGGGCACTTTAAAGGTAAAGATGCGGTCGGGCTCTACCAGTCTTTCGATGAGTGAGGCTTTTTCAAATTCAGGATGTTGATTGTAGATGTCTTCGATGGAATGTAATACTTCCTTGACTGCTTGCAAATATTCCAATTCACCGGGATGCTTGGCTTCCAGAGAGGCCATGATTTGATTGATGTCCATAGTATTTTTCTTTAAGGTTCTGACAAAATGAAATTCAATCTCGATGCAAAGTTAGTTTTTAAAGATTAACTTCCAAATGTTTTTCAAAGAAAATGATGTTTTGAATGATAAATAGATAAAATTGGGCTGTCTATATCCGATAGAAATGGATTTTGCAATTGATTTAGTTGCAAACTTCGATAATTATGCCGAATTTTGTATTCTTCATTTATAAGTCCGGACAAGCCATGCTTAGTAAACTAAAACTGAATCAGTTATATTTCAAAGACACTTCGTTTGTCAACCTGATGACGAAGCGCATATTCAACGTGCTTTTGGTCGCCAATCCTTACGATGCCTTTATGTTGGAGGACGACGGGCGCATTGACGAAAAGATTTTCAATGAGTACATGAACTTGAGCTTGCGTTATCCGCCCCGATTTACGCAGGTGTCTACGGAGACTGAAGCATGGAAGCAGTTGGACAATACCATGTTTGACTTAGTCATTGTCATGCCGGGTTCGGACAACAGCGATACATTTGATATCGCCAGAAGCATCAAACAGAAGTATTCGCATATCCCATTGGTGGTGCTGACTCCTTTCTCGCATGGTATCACTGCCCGTATGGAGCACGAAGATTTGAGTATATTTGAATATGTGTTCTGTTGGTTAGGAAATACGGACTTGTTGCTTTCCATCATCAAACTGATAGAGGACAAGATGAATCTGGAGCACGACATTAAGGAAGTCGGCGTACAGATGATTCTGTTGGTCGAAGACTCTATCCGATTCTATTCATCCGTTCTTCCGAACCTGTACAAGTTCGTGCTGAAGCAGAGTCAGGAGTTTGCGACGGAAGCCTTGAATGCCCACCAGCGTACCTTGCGCATGCGCGGTCGTCCTAAGATTGTGTTGGCCCGAAGCTATGAGGAAGCCATGGAGTTGTATGAAAAGTATGCAAACAATGTGTTGGGAGTCATTACCGATGCACGCTATCCTCGTAATGGGTTGGTGGACCCGATGGCGGGCATCAAACTGCTTGGCGAAATCAGAAAGCGCGACCCGTTTGTTCCTCTCATCTTGGAATCGTCGGAGGTGAACAACAAGGAGTATGCCCGATTGTACGAGGCAAGTTTTGTAGATAAGAACTCGAAGAAGATGAACATCGACTTGCGGGAAATCGTGTCGGAGAATTTTGGTTTCGGCGATTTTGTGTTCCGCAATCCGAATACGATGGAGGAAGTGGCTCGTGTCCGCAACCTGAAGGAACTTCAAAACATTATCTATTCCATTCCGAAAGAATCATTGTTGTATCATGTGCAGCGTAACCACGTGTCCCGTTGGTTGTATTCGCGTGCCATGTTCCCGGCGGCTGAATTCCTGAAGCAGATTACCTGGGATTCGTTGCAGGATGTGGATGCCCATCGTAAGGTAATCTTTGAAGCGATTGTGAAGTATCGTAAGATGAAGAACCAAGGGGTAGTTGCCATCTTCCAGCGTGACCGTTTCGACCGCTATTCCAATTTCGCCCGAATCGGCGAAGGTTCCTTGGGTGGAAAAGGGCGTGGTCTTGCGTTTATAGATAACATGGTAAAGCGTCATCCGGAGTTTGAAGAGTTTGATAATGCGACGGTTTCCATTCCCAAGACGCTGGTGCTTTGTACGGATATCTTTGACGAGTTCATGGATTCCAACAGTCTGTATCAGTTGGCGTTGAGCGATGCCGAGGATGATACCATCTTGAAAGCGTTCCTTCGGGCCAAACTGCCCGACCGGTTGGTGGAGGACTTCTTTGCTTTCTTTGAAGTGGTCAAGTCGCCTATCGCCATCCGTTCGTCCAGTTTGTTGGAAGACTCCCATTATCAACCGTTTGCCGGTATCTATTCTACATATATGATTCCTTATATGGAGGATAAGTATGAAATGCTGCGTATGTTGAGTGATGCCATCAAGGGTGTCTATGCGTCGGTTTTCTATCGGGACAGCAAGGCGTATATGCAGGCAACCAGCAATGTGATTGACCAGGAGAAGATGGCAGTCATCATTCAGGAAGTGGTGGGTACTCAATATGGTGACCGCTTTTATCCTTCCATTTCAGGGGTAGCCCGTTCGTTGAATTATTATCCGATAGGGGATGAGAAGGCGGAGGAAGGAACGGTCAGTCTGGCGCTCGGATTGGGAAAATACATTGTAGACGGTGGACTGACTTTGCGTGTTTGTCCTTATCATCCCGACCAGGTGCTTCAAACCAGTGAAATGGAAATAGCCCTGAGGGAGACTCAGACTCAATTTTATGCACTCGACCTTAAAAATACAGGTAGTGACTTTTCGATAGATGACGGCTTCAACCTGCTGAAAATTCCGGTGAGGGAGGCTGAAAAAGATGGTTCGCTTCAGTATATCGCTTCGACATACGATCCGTATGATATGATTATCCGGGATGGTATCTATCCGGGAGGAAGAAAGCTCATTACATTTGCGAATGTGCTTCAGCACGGTGTATTCCCATTGCCTAGGATATTGCAGATGGTGCAGGAATACGGACAGGGTGAGATGCGTCGTCCGGTAGAAATTGAATTTGCAGTGACCTTGAATCCGCAACAGAAGACAGGAACGTTCTATTTGTTGCAGATTCGTCCGATGGTTGATGTTAAGGCGGACTTGTCGGAAGACTTGAATCTAATACCTGAAAACCAGTTGCTGCTGAAGAGCAATAACTCGTTGGGACATGGCATAGTGAACGATATTTATGATGTGGTGTATGTGAAGACGGAGGGCTATACAGCTTCCAACAACCAGCTCATCGCTTATGAAATAGAAAAGTTGAACCGTAAATTCCTCGATGAAGGCAAACATTATGTATTGGTAGGTCCGGGTCGATGGGGTAGTAGTGATACTTGGTTAGGTGTTCCGGTAAAGTGGCCTCACATCTCAGCTGCGAGGGTTATTGTTGAAGCGGGATTGACCAACTATCGGGTAGATCCCAGCCAGGGTACGCATTTCTTCCAGAACTTGACATCGTTTGGAGTGGGCTACTTCACCATCAATGCCTATATGAATGACGGGCTTTATAATCAGGAGTTCCTCAATGCTCAACCGGCCGTTGAAGAAACTCAATTTGTCCGCCACGTTCGTTTTGAGCAACCGATTGTCATCAAGATGGACGGCCGGAAAAAGATAGGAGTAGTCATGATGCCTGAGTGATAACAATAAAAAAAAGGATGCATGCGCATCCTTTTTTTATTATCAGTAGAATATTGATTATACAATACCTTGTGCCATCATAGCCTTGGCTACCTTCATGAAGCCGGCAATGTTTGCACCCTTTACGTAGTTAACATAACCATCTTCTTCAGTACCATACTTCACGCAGTTTTCGTGGATGTTTTCCATGATGTAGTGAAGTTTGTTGTCCACTTCTTCAGCACTCCATGACAGACGTTCTGAATTCTGGCTCATTTCGAGACCTGATACAGATACACCACCGGCGTTGGCTGCCTTACCCGGAGCGTACAGAATCTTAGCTTCTTGGAAGATGCGGATGGCTTCTGGAGTAGAAGGCATGTTAGCACCTTCAGAAACAGCGATGACACCATTGTCAACCAACATTTGTGCGTGTTCGCCGTTCAATTCGTTCTGAGTGGCTGAAGGAAGAGCAATGTCTGCCTTTTCTCCCCAAGGCTTAGCGCCCGGTACATACTTCACACCATATTTTTCTGCGTATTCGCGGATACGTCCACGGTACAAGTTCTTCAACTCCATGATGTAGTCGAGCTTTTCGCGGTCGATACCATCCGGATCGTAGATGTAACCGTCAGAGTCTGACATGGTCAATACCTTACCACCCAATTGAAGAACCTTTTCTGCTGTATATTGAGCTACGTTACCTGAACCTGAAATCAAAACAGTCTTGCCCTTCAAGTCCATGCCTTTGGTCTTCAACATTTCCATCAGGAAGTATACGTTACCATAACCGGTAGCTTCCGGACGAACCAATGAACCGCCGAATTCGCGGCCCTTGCCGGTGAAAGTTCCTGTAAATTCGTGAGAAAGCTTCTTGTACATGCCAAACATGTAACCTACTTCGCGGCCACCTACACCGATATCACCAGCAGGTACGTCAGTGTCAGGACCAATGTGACGCCACAATTCCAACATGAAAGCTTGGCAGAAACGCATCACTTCTGCATTTGACTTGCCACGTGGAGAGAAGTCTGAACCACCCTTGCCACCACCCATCGGAAGTGTAGTCAGTGAGTTCTTGAAAGTCTGTTCGAAGGCGAGGAACTTCAAGATACCCAAGTTTACAGAAGAGTGGAAACGGATACCGCCTTTGTACGGGCCAATGGCGTTGTTGTGCTGTACACGGTAACCCATGTTAGTCTGTATGTTACCCTTGTCATCCATCCATGTTACGCGGAATTGGTAAACTCTGTCAGGAATACACAGACGTTCAATCAAATTTACCTTGTCAAATTCGGGGTGCTTGTTGTATTCTTCTTCAATTGTACCAAGTACCTCTTCTACTGCCTGATGATATTCAGGTTCGTTTGGAAATCTTCTTTTCAGATCTTCTAATACCTTAACTGCATCCATAATTTAATAGATTGTTTATATTGTTATTGATTCACTTTCTTGTTTTGACTCTGCAAAATTATAGATAACAAATGGATTGTGCAACATTTTTCAAATAAAAATCAAAGAAAAATGTCAGATTGTATAATATTTAACGAAATAAATGGATAAAAGTTCATTCTTTGTCCTTTCTGAAAGACTTGGCGATAGGAATAAAAACAAGAGCTCCCGAGATGAGAAGGGTGAGAATGAGTGGACCGTCTATGCGTTCGACTCCGGTAAGAACGATGAAACAAACGGTTACCCATAGGAGGGTAAGGATGACGGATTGAGTAGTGTTCAGAGGTTTCCGCATGATGTGGATGTCTTTTGTCGGTTGTCGTTCAGAAGTTGAGGGGCTGGATGTTTCCCTCAACTTACTGAATGACGATATTTGTAGTTATCTGTTTTTTTTCTTCTTTTCAACGATTGCATCGATGACGGCAACGGCGGTGATGTTGACGATGTCGCGTACAGAGGCTTCGCAGTCGGTGAAGTGAATTGGTTTGTTCAACCCCATTTGGATAGGGCCGATGACTTCTGTCTCGCTCATTGACTGGATGAGCTGGTAAGTGGCATTGGCGGAACTCAAGTTCGGGAAAACCAATGTATTCACTTCTTTGCCTTTCAGCTTGTTGAACGGATATTTTTCGTCGCGTGCTTCCTTGTTCATGGCGAATTTCACCTGCATTTCTCCGTCGATGGCCAAATCGGGGTAGATTTGTTGAAGGATTTCTACTGCTTCATGTACTTTGGCGGGACTTCCTTCGTTATCTGAACCGAAGTTGGAATAGGACAACATGGCCATGGTCGGCTTGTGGTTGAAGAATTCGACTGTTTGCTTGGAAAGTTTGGCAATATCTATCAAAGTGTCAGTATCCGGATGACGGTTGATCAAAGTGTCAGCCAAGAAGTAGGTTCCTTTTTTAGAGTTGATGATGTGCATGGTACCGAAATGTTTGTATTCGGGTTGGATGCCGATAACTTCTTTGGCTACTTTGATTGTATTGGAGTATTTGGTGTAAAGACCGGTGATGAAAGCATCGGCTTCTCCGGTTTCAACCATCATCATACCGAAGTAGTTGCGTTCAAACATCTTGTCGTTCGCTTCCTGGAAGTTGTAGCCTTGGCGGGCGCGTTTCTCGGCAAGGATACGTGCGTAGTGTTCTCGGCGTGGGGCTTCATCGGGATGGCGTAAGTTGACTATTTCAATGCCTTCCAGACTTAATTCCAGTTCTTTGGCCAGTTTGCTGATGGCTTCATCATTTCCCAGGAGGATGGGGTGACAGATGCCTTCTGCCTTGGCTTCGACGGCGGCCTTCAGCATCGTGGGGTGAATGCCTTCTGCAAACACGACACGTTGTGGATTGCGACGTGCGGTTTCGCGAAGCTGACGTGTGAGCTTGCTTTCCTGACCCATCAGTTCCTTGAGGTGTTGGCGGTAAGCATCCCAATCTTCAATGTTCTTGCGGGCAACTCCCGATTCGATAGCGGCTTTGGCTACAGCCATGGATACCTCGGTTATCAGTCGTGGGTCGACTGGTTTCGGAATGAAATAGTCGGGACCGAATGTGAAGTTGTTGACATGATAGACTTCGTTCACGATATCGGGTACGGGCTGCTTGGCTAATGCTGCGATGGCACGAACGGCGGCCAGTTTCATTTCTTCGTTGATGGCGGTTGAGGCTACGTCCAATGCGCCACGGAAGATATATGGGAAGCCGATGACGTTGTTTATCTGGTTCGGATAATCGCTTCGTCCGGTAGACATCAGTACGTCGGGACGGGCGGCCATGGCGTCTTCATAGGATATTTCGGGTACTGGGTTCGCCAAGGCGAATACGATAGGATGGCTGGCCATGCTTCGTACCATGTCTTGTGTCAGTACGTTTCCTTTTGACAAACCTAAGAATACATCGGCTCCTCGTACGGCTTCTTCAAGTGTATGGACATCTCTGCGTTCAGTTGCAAAATAGCGTTTCATTTCGTTTCCCGGACGGTCGAGTCCTTCGCGGTCGCTGGTGATGACGCCTTTCGAGTCAAGCATGACAATGTTTTCATGGGTGGCTCCCAAAGCTTCGTAGAGTTTGGTGCAGGATATGGCAGCTGCGCCGGCTCCGTTTACGACGATTTTCACATCTTCGATTTTCTTGCCGGCTACCTCGAGGGCATTCAGCAATCCGGCTGATGAGATGATGGCGGTGCCATGCTGGTCGTCGTGCATGACGGGAATGTCCAGCTCTTCTTTCAGACGGCGTTCGATTTCAAAACATTCAGGTGCTTTGATGTCTTCAAGATTGATGCCTCCGAATGTAGGTGCGATGGCCTTGACTGCTTGGATGAACTTTTCAGGGTCCTTTTCGTTCACTTCAATGTCGAATACATCGATTCCTCCGTAGATTTTGAACAACAAGCCTTTCCCTTCCATAACAGGTTTTCCTGCTATCGCTCCAATGTCGCCAAGCCCAAGTACGGCCGTGCCGTTGGAAATGACGGCCACCAGATTTCCTTTGGCTGTATATTTATAAGCGTCTTGTGGGTTCTTTTCGATTTCCAGACATGGCTCGGCTACTCCTGGTGAGTAGGCTAACGAGAGGTCTGTCTGAGTGCTGTATGGTTTGGTAGGTACTACTTCGATTTTACCGGGTTTCCCCTGTGAATGGTAGAGCAAAGCTGCTTCTTTGGTAATTTTAGCCATATTCGTTCTCTTTATTTTTAGTTTCGTTTGTTTAATGGTCGGCAAAAATACAAATAATATTCTTTTGTGTATTCAGTTTTGCATAAAAATGTATCAAAATGAATATGCTTTTGTCTTTTTAGTTACTTTTTATGAGTGTAAATGAATATATATGCAGAAAAAGTCCTTTTTTATTTTGTATGTAACCTTTGGGAGGAGACATCATTAGTCGTGTAACAAATCAGGTTATAGGGTGGTTTGTATAAAGTGTCGTTTTGTGAGTCTTAAAGCATCGTTTTCTTTGTTGTAAAGTGTCGTTTTGCTTGTCGTAAAATGTTCTTTTCTTCTTATTAAGAAGGCGATTTGCTCGATGTGTCCTTTTTCTACGTTATTTATCGTTAAAGATGCGTTGCGATGTGTCTCTGTTTGTGGGGAAAAGATTATTTTTGCACCTCTGAAAACTGGACTCCTTAAAAAAGTTTTCATTTGAAGCTTGGAAGGTGTCGGTTTTGGACGTAGCTACAACGATTATTGTGCTTTTGAAAAGATGGCCTACAGTATACGGAAAAGACATATGGATAAACGCTTGCTGAAAGAAAAAGCGGTTCGCGTGGCTTCAGCCTTCTTCACGGAAAGAGGAATCAGAAGTGTGAAGATGGATGACATTGCTATGGAACTATCGATATCGAAACGTACTTTGTACGAACTCTTTTCTGATAAAGAAGAATTGTTGCTCGAAGTGGTCAAATCGCATCGGGAGGAAATGAAAGCCTTTATGACCAAAGAAGCGGAACGTGCTGGGAATGTTCTGGAAATCATTATGGCGTTCTATCGGAAAATCTCTCAGGATTTCAAGAATGCCAATAACGGATTCTTTGACGAGATCAAGAAATATCCCCGGGTGACAGACTTGTTGGAGAACGGAAGAAAGGACAACATTGAAGGCGCTATGAAGTTTTATGCGAAGGGAGTGGAACAAGGCATTTTCCGTGCAGATGTGAACTATCGCATCGTACAAGAAATGATGCACGGACAAATGGATACTCTGATCCAATCGAAATCCTGCCAACAATATACCATGCTTGAATTGTTCGAAACTTTGATGTTCATGCATTTGCGGGGTATATCGACAGAAGCAGGATTGAAACACGTCGATGATTTTATCTGTCGGATGAAATCAGAGAAAGAACAAGAAATGTAATAATAATATATAATAGGTATAGAAAAATGAAATTCTTATTGAAACCCGTGTTGGCGCTTGCCGTGCTTGCAATGACGGCGACAGGCGCAAAGGCTCAGGATACGCTGAGAATCTCTTTGAAGGAGGCAATTCAGATAGCGTTGAGCGAAAACCCTACAGTTAAGGTAGCAGATCAGGAAATTCAACTGAAGAAAGAAGCGAATCGCGAAGTCATCTGGGGCTTGCTCCCGGAAGTCAGCTTGGTGGGTAGTTTCAACCACACCATCGAAAAGCAATCGTTTGCCATGATGGGACAGGTAATGCGTGTTGGTACGTTGAATAATGCCAGTGGTGGTGTTACCGCCAGTCTTCCCGTTTTTGTTCCTGCTTTGTATCAAAGCATGAAATTGACCAAGACCGATGTCCAGCTGGCCCTTGAAAAGGCTCGCTCGTCGCGTCTCGATATGGTCAATCAAGTAACTAAAGCTTTCTATCAGTTGCTTTTGGCGCAGGATAGCTATGAAGTGTTGAAGAAAAGCTACAAGCAGAGTGAAGACAATTACAATATTGTAGTGGCTAAGTTTGAACAAGGCAAGGTGAGCGAATATGACAAAATCAGTGCAGATGTACAGATGCGTTCCTTGAAGCCGACCGTTGTTTCAGCAGGTAACGGAGTCAATCTGGCTATGCTTCAGCTGAAAGTACTTATGGGTATGGAATCCAATATCCCGGTAGCCGTTGTGGGTAACTTGAAGGATTATGAAATGGCCATGTTCTCTCGTCAGGCACAACCACAACCGGAAAACATCGTAGGTGGCAATACCACTCTCCGTCAATTGGACTTGAACTATGATATGTTGCAGAGAAACCTGAAGATGAAATACACTAATTTCATGCCTACTCTGGCTTTCTCATTCCAGTACATGTATACCAGCATGAGTGAAAACTGGCGAATCTTCCATTACAAGTGGAATCCTTATTCAACCGTAGGTTTGAGCCTTTCCATTCCTTTGTTCAAGGGAGGCAACTTCTCGCAAGTAAAGCAAGCCAAACTGCAATTGAAGCAAATGGACTTGACTCGCATAAATACAGAACGCCAATTGAAGATGCAGGCACAAAGCTACCTCAACAACATGTCGGCCAGCACCGAACAGGTAGTCAGCAACAAGGAAGCCGTGCTTCAGGCAGAAAAGGGACGTACCATTGCAGAGAAGCGTTACGAAGTAGGTCGTGGTACTATCCTTGAACTGAACAGCTCGGAAGTGGCGTTGACACAAGCACAACTCACTTACAACCAGTCAATCTATGATTACTTGGTGGCTAAGGCCGACCTCGACCTCGTAATGGGAGTTGAAGATATGATTCAAACAGAAGAAAATAAGTAATAACAGAATAAATAAAAACAGTATGAAGAAAAGTTTTCAGATAGCTGCTGTGTTGGTCGCAGCTATGTTGGGTGCCTGCTCGGGCGGTGAAGAAAAGAAAGCAGAAAGCGCTGTGTCTGAAAAACCGGCGGTAAAACTTGCTACAGTATCCATGCGTGCCGTAGATCAGATTGGTGAATATACAGCAACCGTTGAGGCTGAAGCAAAGAACAACATTGCACCGACAGCTCCAGGACGTATCAGCAAGATTTATGTCGAAGTGGGTGACTATGTAAGCAAAGGCCAGAAATTGGTACAGATGGATGCTGCCAACCTCAATCAGCTGAAACTCCAATTGGATAACGAAGAAAAGGAATTCAACCGTGTGGATGAACTCTACAAAGTGGGTGGCGCTTCCAAGTCTGAATGGGATGCAGCCAAGACTTCTTTGGACGTACGCCGTACCTCTTATAACAACTTGCTGGAAAACACTCAGTTGGTTAGCCCACTGAATGGTGTCGTTACAGCTCGTAACTTTGATAACGGTGACTTGTACACCTCTACTCAAATGCCGGTGTTGGTAGTAGAACAAATTACTCCGGTAAAGTTGCTGGTAAACGTTTCAGAACCTAACTTCCCGAAGGTAACAAAGGGTATGACATGTACCGTGAAGTTTGATATGTATGAAAACGAAGAATTCGAAGGTAAGGTAAGCTTGGTTTATCCTACCATCAATCCTTCCACGCACACATTCCCCGTTGAAATTACATTGACCAATGCCAACAAGCGTGTACGTCCGGGTATGTTCGGACGTGTCCTCATGAGCTTTGGTACCAAGGAACACATAGTTGTACCGGATATGGCTGTTGTGAAGCGTGCCGGTTCGGGAGACCGTTTTGTGTATGTGTACAAAGATGGCAAGGTATCTTATAATAAGGTAGAACTTGGCCGTCGTATGGATACTGAGTACGAATTGCTTTCAGGTGTTGAAAACAATGCTCAAGTTGTCATTGCCGGTCAGAATCGTTTGGCTGATGGCGTAGAAGTTGAAGTTATAGAATAATCCTTTAACCACTTTAAATAACACGATTATGAGTTTATACGAAGGAGCGGTTAAACGACCGATTATGACCACGCTCTGCTTTGTAGCTGTAGCGATTTTTGGTCTGTTCTCTTTGTCGCGCTTGCCTATTGATTTGCTACCGGACATTGAGACGAATACGATTATGGTGATGACATCCTATCAAGGAGCCAGTGCCTCGGATATTGAAAACAATGTTTCTCGTCCGTTGGAAAATACATTGAACTCGGTTGAACACTTGAAACACATTACTTCAAGTTCTTCAGAAGGGATTTCTGTCATCACATTGGAGTTTGAATTTGGATATGATATTGACGTGTTGACCAATGACGTCCGCGATAAGTTGGATATGGTGACTTCCATGCTTCCCGACGAAGTGAACACACCGATTATCTTCAAGTTCAGTACCGATATGCTTCCTATCTTGATGTTGTCTGTTCAGGCAGAAGAAAGCCAGCCGGCACTTTACAAGATATTGGATGATGCTGTGGTGAATCCGTTGGCACGTATTCCGGGTGTGGGTACGGTATCTGTTGCCGGTGCTGCACAACGTGAAATCAATGTATATTGCGACCCTAATAAATTGGATGCATACAACTTGACCATTGAAACCATCAGTAGCATTATTGGTGCAGAGAACCGCAATATGCCGGGTGGTACCTTCGACATGGGTAGTGATACTTATTCCCTCCGCGTAGAAGGAGAGTTTGACGACCCGAAAGAAATGGAAAACATCATCGTAGGTACTTATAACGGTGCAGCAGTCTATTTGCGTGATGTGGCTACCGTTCAGGATGGTGTGCAGGAACGTGCACAGCGTACCTTCAACAATGGTGTGGAAGGTGCTATGATTATTGTGCAGAAGCAGTCGGGCGGTAACTCGGTTGAAATTTCTAACCGTGTGTTGGATATGCTTCCCCAATTGCAGAAGACATTGCCAAGTGACGTGAAGCTGGGCGTTATTGTCAATACTTCGGACAACATCTTGAATACCATCAACAGTTTGGCTGAAACCATTGCATACGCCATGTTGTTCGTGGTGCTGGTGGTATTCATCTTCTTGGGACGCTGGCGTGCTACGGTCATCATCTGTATCACCATCCCGATGTCATTGATTGGTTCGTTCATCTATTTGGGAATCATCGACGGTGGTTCATTGAACATCATCTCTCTGTCCTGTCTTTCCATTGCGATTGGTAGCGTTGTGGACGACGCCATCGTAGTATTGGAAAACGTAACCACTCACATTGAACGTGGTGCCGAACCTAAACAGGCTGCGGTGTTGGCTACCAATGAAGTGGCGATTTCCGTAATCGCATCTACGTTGACCATGATTGCCGTGTTCTTCCCATTGACCATGGTGACTGGTATGGCCGGTGTGTTGTTTGAACAGTTGGGTTGGATGATGTGCGTGATTATGACAGTCTCTACTATTTCTGCGTTGTCGTTCACTCCGATGATGTGTGCTTACTTCTTGAAATTGCAAAAGAAGCCAAGCAAGATTTTCTTGGCATTCTACAAGCCGATTGAGCGTGCATTGGACAAGTTGGACGATTGGTATAAGAAACGTTTGGATTGGGCGGTTCGTCATCGTACGTCAGTACTCATGTCATGTCTGGTGCTTTTTGCGGTCAGCTGTTTGTTTGCGATGAATATCGGTACCGAATTCTTCCCTTCGCAGGATAGTGGACGTTTGAGTGTCACTTTGAAGTTGCCTATCGGTGCTCGTGTAGAACGTGCACAAGAACTTGCATCAGAATTGGCTGAGAAGTGGATGACTCGCTATCAAGGCGTGATGAAGGTATGTAACTATCGTGTCGGTCAGGCCGACTCTGACAATACCTTCGCTTCCATGCAGGACAATGGTAGTCATATTATCTCATTCAACATCAGTTTGGTCAGCGTGGAAGATCGTGAAATCGGTGTAGAACAGATTTCTAACGAAATGCGTGACGACCTGAAACTATATCCCGAACTTGATGAAGGTCAAGTAACTACTGGTGGTGGAGGTGGTATGGGTGGTCAGTCAACCGCTGACTTCGAAATTTATGGTTACGACTTTGAC
>JAFVTL010000109.1 GCA_017503235.1 Bacteroidaceae bacterium
AAAACGTATTTGTCTTTATTCATAACGGTCTGATTATGACCGCAAAAGTAATTTCAAATCGTTGCGCATCAAAAAACTTCGTAACAAATTAAATATCAATCATTTCAAAGAACTATTTCGATTTTTTAGTGGACACTTATGAGGTTAAACAATAAATCATTTATTGAAACAACAATTAACCCGACAATATTGTTTAGTGATTTTTTACTCTATCATTCATTTCTTTCCTTTCAATCGTTTGATGTCTTCATCCAATTCCTTTATACTATTCAAATGTTCCAAGGAACGTTGTATTTCCTTATATTTAGTATATTCTTCTCCCGCTTTGGATACAGCCAACTGATGAGAAATATGCCCAGCATCTTCCAAGATATTCTTTTCATTAAGGGTCAAAACTAATTTAAGTTTTTCCACCCAATCACTCATATACATTGGTTTGTGAGCCAACGCCTGTGCTTCAGCATAAGCCAAAAATTGTTCTACTATCAGCTTTAACGTTTTTATTTCTTCCTCATTCAGGTAATTTTTTCCAATGATTGTATCCGCTTTCAGAACCTTTTCCGGATAAGTAGTAGAAGTCAATCCCATTAAAGGAAGCGTTGCATTCGCACGATAATAAATGAGTTCAGCAGCAGTTTTACCACTAACTGCCCACAACAATTTGTTTTGCACCTCCTTATAAAAGGCAAGCGTCATTTCATCAGCTGGGTCATAATCGATACTTGTCGCATAGATGTCCTTGATTTGTTGATAGAACACCCGTTCAGACAAACGGATTTCACGAATACGTTCAAGCAATTCCTTGAAATAATTCATCGAGGAACCGGTCTTGAATCGTTCGTCATTAATCGCAAACCCTTTCAATATATACTCTTGCAAGCGTTGAGTAGCCCAAATACGGAATTGCGTTCCTTGTTTGGATTTTACACGATAACCTACGGATATGATTACATCCAAGTTATAATAGTTTGTCGGTTTGGTAGAAAAATCGGAAATTCCGATTTTTCTTATACTATCCTCCTCTACAAGTTCACCTTCCTTGAATATATTCAAAATATGCTCATTAATTGTAGAACGTGACTTACCAAATAAAACAGTCATTTGTTCCATTGTTAGCCAAACCGTTTTCCCCTCAAATAAAACATCGACTTTGATTGTCCCGTCTTGCGATTGATATATAACTATTTCATTCTTTTCCATAATGTTTTTATTTCTCGTTCATTAACCTATTTAGTAGAAAACCAATAATTCTTCAAAGACAAAATTATATTATAACAACCACCTAATAGGCAATAATAATGTATAAATCAAACATGGTAACCATATAATTAAATATATAATATTCTTTATTTTTAGTTCCTTTATTATATCCAAAGAACTTATGATAATGAAGACGAATAAAAACATTAAGCTAAATAAAAAACCAATCGCAGCAATCCATCGATTTGTTGGTGTCGTTTTTTCAAACGTAGTTAGTTTACTAGTTCGTTTTGTATATACAATATCTGTATCCTTTATATCTCTATCACTTATTCTTACTAATTGATTATCTCCATTTAATTGACTTGCACATACAAGTATTATCTTCTCGCCTGGTCTTATTTGTTTAAATTGAATATAGTTATCAATCAAATATAAAGATTCAATTTTATCACACAATTTAACCACAACAGAATCTGAAGCAATTCGCAAATGATTATCTTCAACTAACAAATCACTATGTATACCAGTCCCAACAATTGTCGTATTGCCTGTATTAGTAATTGAATATTCAATAATATGATAGTTTTCTAATTTTATACTATCTTTGGTGTATAGAATAAAATCATCATCAAAAGTATCAAATATATCAATTTGTCTTTCTTCACAAATTGTCAGTTCTTTACTATCAGCATTAAACACATCCCAACATGCTGTAATAATCACTCCAATTGTAGAGCTTACAATTATCCACAATAATTTTTCACCCATATCTTTGGACATTATTATAATTCATATACCGTTTCATCCCCACAAATATTGCGTATCTTCATACGTAAAGGTTTCTCTTCGCTATAGATGCAAGCATCCCAAAATTCATTGGTCTTTATACCATTCTTGATGACATAACCAAGTTTGTCTATCTTGATTTCGCTATCGCTGTGCCAAGGAGCATTCTTTTCTGCATGGGTACAATCGAGGCTTATCCATTCGATGGTTTCTAATCCTTCATCGCTAATGGTAATGTGAGTGTATTTCTTTTCCTTGCCTTTTGCTTTTGATTGCAATGCCTGTTGTTGTCCTTTTAGATTGATTTCTTCTATTTTCTTATTGACTCTGTCACTATGGAATAAGGTGATTTCTACTTTCCAACCCTTGAAGATATTAATTTGTACTTCAGAAACATTCCATTCGGCATAGTCTTCTACCACTACATTGTCAAGCACCTGTTTCAAGTCACGAAGTTCTATCTCAATCAAAGGATTACCATTCTCTTTGATGAATTGTTCTATTTCTTCATGGTCGATAATATCTATGTAATACACAATTACACGCTTGGTATCATCGGGAAGGTCGGGCATTGCTTCGCGAATGATACGATTCATCAAAGGTATATCCAACAAACGTGTAGTTCCATCCATCAGATTAGGAAGATATACAGGCATCATACCATATTTGGTATCTACAATGCTACCTTCCCAAAATTTATCCAATGCATCTTCATTCCGCAAGCCTACAATTAAACCTTTCAGCTTTCCCATTGTCTGTACTGGATTGCGATAGAGCGAGACTCCATCTTTTACTTCAAGAATATCAAATTCTGCCCTTGCCGATAAAAGACGGTCTCGAACGGTTTGAATACTATTAATACCTATATCATTATGAATGAACTTACGGTTTAGTTTATAAGCAACGGCTGCTGTTACACCACTTCCTCCGAAGAAATCAGCAACAGTCATCCCTTCTTTACTACTTGCATTGATAATGCGCTCTATAAGTTCCCAAGGTTTTTCTGTCGAATAATCAACTCGTTTCATTCCATCTATAGGGAATCGACCAGCAACAGCCATTTCCCACCAATCTTCAGGAATCTTACCTTTAATATCCAAATCATAATTCTCACTAATAAATCCCGAACCTTCTAAACCTTTTTTGAAATTCTCTAATGTTTTTGCATTATGGGATGTTCGAATTTGTTGGTCAAAGAAATTATATTCATCAGATTTTGAATACCAAAAAATAGTATCATGTTTTCTATTAAATTGCTTCATACCTGGTGAACCAGGGCCATAATAACACCATATAATTTCATTCCTAAAATTATCCTCTCCAAAAATCTCGTCCAACAAAATCTTTACGTAATGCCCAATATGCCAATCCAGATGCACATAAATACATCCAGTATCACTCATCACCGACTTAATGGCCATCAAGTTCTCATACATCCAATTCAAGTAACGTTCTTTATCCCAAACGTCACCATACATCTTCTCCTCAAAGGCTTTCAACTCTTCAATATCCAATTCGGATTCTGCTTGACGAATAGCTTCAGCTACTTTGGGATTACGACGGATATATACTTTCTTTGCATAGTCTGCGCCACTAGCAAAAGGAGGATCAATATATACCAAATCTACCGTAATTCCTTTATCCTTCAAGTAAGCACAAGCAGATACACATTCTCCACGAATAATTAGGTTCTCATTGGGGTTTACACCTACCTTTTCCTTCATTTCCATTTCATATAGCGGCATACCACGTTCGATTCGCTCTACTACTTGTTCATTGTCACGATAACGAAGAACACGCTTTGTGCGTACAAAATTATCAAGAAGCGCTTGTCCTTCTAATGTGTTCGGGAAATAAGGTATATATTTTATGGCCATATAGCAATGTATTTATCAGTTATTAAAAAAGTTATCTATTGCTTGCATCGTTTGTTTTATACGTTCACCTTTCGAAATTGTATCTTCTAAATAAAGAAAATCAAAACGCGGATAACCAAACTTCTCATTATTCTTTTGGATAAAGGTTTTCATGAATTCTTTTCGTGCAGCAAATTTTGCAGCAAAACCTTCCCCTTTTGTCTCTATGATAATCACTTTGTAAATCTCATTGTCGGAATTACGACTTAACAAAAGAAAATCGGGAACATATTTACCAATTTTTTCCCATCCCTTACCTTTCTGACGAAAACAATCAATCTTGAAATCTGTCAACGTATCATCTCCATTGAAATAAACTTCCAAATTCTTATCCTTAACAAGAGGTAGGATAGTTTCCTTAAAATATTCAATCTCTAACCCACTATCAAAATGATAAGGCAAGTAATGATAAGTATTCTCGCGTTCGGGATGAAAATCTTTTTTAGGAGTCAATGCAGAAGTATCGATACCTAATGCTTTCAGTTCTTCCAACTTCTGAATAACCTCTTCCGATAAATCTTGAGTTATAGGTTTATCATCCCATTCCAAGATTTCCTTCACTGCCTCATCAGAAGGATAATACCTATCATCAGTAGCCCCGATAGGGCTTATCAAACTTTCTATTCGCAACAGATTTGCCTTGGTTGGTATGATTTCTTCTTTTGCATCAAATGTACGCTTCGGCAAAAAGGCTTGACGAATCAATGAACGGATTTGTTGCTGATTGTACTTATGATTGAAATAATACACGCCTTCCTTTTCTATTACAAGCTGTTTAAATACTGCCATAAGTTCATTGGAAAACTTCTTTAATTCAATAATCGAACAAGTATTGAAGCTTTCTTTCACTATCAGTTGCAACCAATGATTGAAAGAGGTTCGTACATTATCGTCCTGTTCTTCTTCAGAAAACCTAATTATACGACCTTCCATATCTTGCTGATGAATAAGGGTCATTGAAGATTTTTGCAATAGGTTTTCATCTCTCAAACGCATTGAAACATCAAAATCTTCCTCAACAATCAAAGTCTGATAGGAAACCTTTAATTGATAGAAGTCGATAGGCGGTACCTTCATTTTGTCCATTCGTGAATATCGCTCCACTAATCGGACAGAGTGATTCTTTTTGCTATTAAATTCTTGCAGAGTAATGTTCTGCTGTTGTTTCAATTGCTTATTCAATGTATCCGCATTGAACTTGTTCAACCAAATCAAAGCCGATTCATTGCTATTCTTCTGTACTTGCCGCAAGCAACGACAACTTGTTTGCAACACCATATTAGTAGGACATACACCCTTCTGAGGAAGAATGACACCGGTAAGGCTTTTGCAATCCCACCCTTCCTTGCCTATTTGAACTAACAATACAATCCTTATCCGTGAAAGTGGAGTATCCAATGAAGCAAATTCCGTTTCAGAACCTTCCGGTTGAGTATACTTCTTATTGCCTCCATGATATTTCAAAATGGCCGTTGTCGGTTCCAATCCATATAACGAAACGATTTCCGCTGCAAGTGGATATATCTGTTCCTCCAAAGTTTCTATCTGTCCACAATAGATTGCTATCTTTGCACAAGTATGATTGGGGTAAACAGTATCTTTATAGTGGTCTAAAAACTCCTTTACACCATTACGAACAATCATTTCCGTATCACTATCCGCAAACTTTACATCTGGAACTTTCAAGAAATTACCTATACCACTTATCAACGGGTAGTAATACACCACATTAGCCAAGTCCGTATTCTTAATATGGAATGTTTCACCCAAAACAACATCTTCGGCTTTATCCAAATAAGGCGTACCAGAGAAACCAAGAACAGAATTGAATGTATGCTGTTTCGTCCATTCATTCACCACTTGACGCAATTTGATTTCTCCATCTGCCGCATGGTGTACTTCATCAATATAAATTGCAAGATTTGGCAATTGACCTATGATAGAACGCAATTCATTGGCTAATTTAATTTTATAATTTTCATCTTCCGAGAATAGAGTCGAATCTTCATTCCTATCAACACGGTCAAGAATAACTTTTTCGGCATTGGTAATAGCTACCAACCCCATCAAATCGTCCAATGGTTGATGATTGTTGATTTTTTGTGCATTGGGATTCTTTATGCGATTACTCTTGTTTGCCGTCTTCTGTTCATCTAGTATTTCAAACTTTATCAACCGCTTCAATTGTGTTGCTGTTGGTTCTGGAATAATCCATGAAGGGTCAAATTCCTTGATATGTTTTAAACTTGGAATGATAGATGATTTCAATCCCGAAGGAGCAAACACCATAAAGTTATGCGCAAAGACAGGATTATTCGGCTCATTTTGTGCAAAGTACAAATCCAAATAGATAAATGCAGCCATCAAATATGTCTTTCCTGCTCCCATCGGTAAACTGAAAAGATAATCAGTATAATCTACTCCATAGAAAATTTTTCGGAAAGTAACTTCATAATCGATTTCATCTGCATGACTTTTGATATAAGCTTCTAATTCCGGCGCTAACTGTTTTCCATTTTTGTCTTTCAAGCGTGAATATTGAAAGAGCGCAACTGCTGCTTTGTTCGTCTTAAAAATTTTTCTTGCGGTCTCTGTCAGTTCTACCTGTTCGATATTAGTGTCATTGAATACTCCGTCAACAAATAATTTCCAAAGCGGACGATTGCCACATGCAATTTTAAGAAACAAATACGTCTTGATGGCTTCAAACTGAGCATCACGCATTTTCCCTACTTTGGATATATATTGCAATAACTCTCGAATGGTACATTCTGGAGAGTTTATCCATTCATTCCTTTTCTTTTCTATAAGTTGATAGAACATTTGCTAATCGTTTTAAGTAACAAAATTAAGAAATAACTAATAATAACTACGCAAATTCTATCGAAAATTATTAATCTTCTTCTCACAAAATTACTTTTAGCACTGCTTCAATCAAAAACATCTATAAATTAACAGACGCTTCGTCTTTACATCCTCAAAATGTCATGTAGAGATATAGCTACTTGTTCTCCTTATTTATCAAATTCACCACCACCTTCACCATCACGTCCTTTTCTTCCGTACGGCTCTTGGCAATCATCAGTGTAAGTGCTACCAAGGTGTTGTCGGCAGTGTGCTTTCTGCTGTTCATACCGTACAGAATACCTTTTTCTCCATTAACGTGCAAAAAATACACGTCATTCGATTATTGAACTTGTGCAAATTTTGCACAAGTGATATTCCGGTCAAGTTCTCCTTCCTTGAAGCAGTTGTTGATATGACTTGTTATTACGGTTTTGTCTCTACCAAAGAGTTCCGCCATTTGGCTTGTGCCCAGCTATATCGTTTCATTCTCCATCTTCACCTGAAGGTTGGTACTGCCATCTTCAGTGGTATATAAAATAATTGATGATTGTCTGCCCGTTGCATTATCTGTTTAATGCCTCATTGTTTTAATACGATAAAGATATGAAAAATATTTATCATAGACAAACGTTTTAACGGATAATTTATGCTTCTTCTTCTTTGATTTGGATAAACGCGAAAATAGTTTCTGCGGGTCGTGAAAATAGTTTTTACGGGTCGTAGAAATAGTTTCTGTCACCGCCGGAAATAGTTTGTAGATTCTTGGGAAAGGGAAAGTTTGTAAAATCTGCTGCATTTGTTGCATATGTAAAGAGTTTTTTGTATTTTCGTAAATCAATTGCAACATCAGTATAAACAATCTTTGATTTACCTTCATCTGAAACCTGAGTGGATTCGGAGTGGGGCAGGGGAGATTTAATGGAATAATCATGAAAATAGAAGTTTATTTTCCGCACGATGCGTGTATGAAAAGTCAGAATGGCATAGCTGACTTGATAGAGTCGGAGAAAGTAGCCGGATATGGTGCTTATTGGGCAATTCTGGAATATCTGCGTATGCAGGAGGATTATAAAGGGGACATTCGCGCTGTCCGTGGAATAGCCCGACAGGTAGGAGCGCGCCTTGAGAAAGTTACCCGTGTGTTGTATGATTATGGTCTTTTTGTCATTGAAGGTGGTACCTTTTATTCGCCTTATCTGAATGAAGGAATGAAACCACTGGAAGAGAAGCGGGCGCGAAAAAGAATGCAACAAAATTCGGAAACGGAGCATCCGAATGATAAAAGCGTGCAGAACGACCTTTGTAATGGGCTGGAAATCAGCGATAATTCTTCTAAAGTAAAGAAAAGTAAAAATAAAGAAAGAATAACAACATCAACATCATCATATAATGATGCAATTTTTGATGATGCAGCAGATGCTGATGATGCTGTTGCTGATGATGCAGCAGAGGCTGATTGGGAATATTATGTTGACGAACTTGGCCGTGATGCGAACTGGGTGGAGCTGATGGCTAAGCGCGGTGAGTTTGGTAAAGGGTTTGTGAAGCGTTTTGATGAGGTCCTGAAGCTTTTCAAGCAGCATGTGATAGCCTTGGGTAAGGAGCAGAACATCCGTTCGTTGAGGGATGCCAAATTTTATTTCAACAATTACAATACTCCGGGCAGCATTCCCTATGAGCGTATGTTGGAAGAGCTTCAGAAACCGATAGACAAAGGCGCTTATAAATACGAGGACCGTCATCCGAGTATGGGGGAACGTTCGTATTGTGGCGTTCCGATTCCGCCAGAAGCACCGCCACGTCCGAACAATCAAGCGGTATGGGCCAAAGGCCGGTGGGTGTATTAATCGTGCTCCGATTCGTAGAGTGCCACACTATGGTTCCTAAAGTGCCACACTGCGAGTGTTAGTATGCCATACTACGACCCGTAGTATGGCATACTATTTTTGGTGGTGGGGTCTCAACCAATCTTTTCGTATCCGTACACCGCCTTGTCGCCCAGTTCCTCTTCGATGCGGAGCAACTGGTTGTACTTGGCCATACGGTCGCTTCGGCTCAGGGAGCCTGTCTTGATTTGGCCGCTGTTGGTGGCTACCGCAATGTCGGCGATAGTGGTATCTTCCGTTTCGCCCGAGCGGTGACTTATGATGGCGCGATAGCCGTGCCGGTGCGCCATTTCAATGGCATCGAGGGTTTCGCTCAGGGTACCTATCTGGTTCACTTTGACCAGAATGGCATTGCCGCATTTCGTCTGGATGCCTTTACGCAGGAATTGTACGTTGGTCACGAACAAGTCGTCGCCCACCAGCTGGCAATTCTTTCCCAATCGGGCGGTAAGCATCTTCCAGCCCTCCCAGTCGTTTTCGGCCATGCCGTCTTCAATGGAGTCGATGGGGTAGGAGTTGCAGAGCTTTTCCAGGTAGTCAATCTGTTCGCTGCTGGTGCGTATGGCCGCTTCGATGCCTTCGAACTTGGTGTAGTCGTAGATGCCGTCGCAATAGAACTCTGACGAGGCACAATCCAATCCGATGGTGATGTCTTTGCCCGGGTGGTAGCCGGCCTCCTTGATGGCTGAAAGGATGCAGTCCAAAGCGTCTTCTGTTCCGTCGAGTGCCGGTGCGAATCCGCCTTCATCGCCTACGGCTGTGCTCAATCCGCGGCCCTTCAACACGCTCTTCAGCGCATGAAACACCTCGGCGCCCATTCGTAGCGCTTCGCGGAAACTCTTGGCGCCCACAGGCCGTATCATGAACTCCTGGAAGGCGATGGGAGCGTCGGAGTGGGAACCTCCGTTGATGATGTTCATCATAGGGACAGGCAGGACATAGGTATTTGCTCCGCCGATGTAGCGGTAAAGCGGCACGTCGAGCGAAAGGGCGGCTGCATGCGCCACGGCCAGCGATACGCCGAGGATGGCATTGGCGCCCAGGTTGCTCTTGGTGGGTGTGCCGTCCAGTTCCATCATGCGTCGGTCGATGCCCCGCTGGTCGGTCACTTCCATGCCTGCAAGGGCAGGCGCAATGACTTGCTGGATGTGCTTTACGGCTTTCTGTACCCCTTTTCCTCCGTAGCGCGAATGGTCGTGGTCGCGAAGTTCGAGGGCTTCGTTTTCGCCGGTCGATGCTCCCGATGGTACGGAGGCACGTCCACAGATTCCGTTTTCCAGTATTACATCTACCTCGATGGTGGGATTGCCACGCGAATCAAGGATTTCTCGTCCTATGATGTTCTTGATTTTCATAATGTTTTCTTGTTGAATGGTTATTGTCTGCTGTATAGAACGAAAATCGGTTGAGACTTGTTCGCTTCATCCGATTGCATTTATTCAATGACTTGATAGATATGGGGCAGGTTCCGTCCTTCGTGGTTGTAGTCGAGGCCGTATCCTACGATGAAGTCATCTTCGATGTCGAAGCATCGGTAGTCAATTTTCAGGTCAACCTTCAGACAGCCCGGCTTGACAAAGAGCGAAGTGATATAGACTTCCTTGGGCTTCTTTTCGCCTAAGATATGGAGCATTTCCTTCATGGTATATCCCGATTCGATGATGTCTTCCACGATGACTACAGTCCGTCCTTCCACATCCTCTCTCAACCCGATGAGCTGTTTCACCTCGCCGGTGGTGCATGTCCCTTCGTAGGAAGCCATTCTTACGAAAGTGATTTCGCACGGGAAGTTGATGTTTCTCAACAAGTCGGCCGCAAACATGAATGAGCCGTTCAGGATGACGAGGAACAACGGATTTTTCTTTCTCAAGTCTTCGTCGATTTGCTGAGCCACTTCCTTCACACGAGCCAGAATCTTGTCCTCCGAAATGTATAAGGCAAATTTTTTGTCCTTGACTTGTACTACGGTATTCATATGACTAAATCTTTTTGATGATTTGTTTATAATAAAGGTTTAGAATGTCCATTTTGCGGCCAGGGTAGGAATGGCGTAGAAGCGGTCGTTCATGCCGTCTGTAGGCCATACCAGGCCCTTGGAGAGCTCCAGCTCGGCACCCAAGCTGAGCTTGAAGTCATCGTCCACACTGTCGAGAGCGGCCAGATTGAACCAGAATTGCGGTTCGCTGCTCAGCATCAGGTTGCCCTTTACGCTGCCGTCGTGCCACAAGTCGGCGTATCCGCTGAAGGTACACAATCCATTGGCGAAGTGGATGCCCCATACGGTCGTCACCTGCCAACTGTGCTTGCTGCCCACCTGTTGGCGTGCCAGGTACTTATAGAGCAGTTGCAGGGAGAAGGTCTTGCTGAAATCTTTGTTGGCCCAATTCCATGCACCCCCTGCCAGATAGGCATCGTTATAGCTTCCGTTGCCCGACAAACCCCCGTTGTATTCTACATGTACGGCCAGCGGAGCCTCCCAAAAGCGAAGCTCACGGGCAAACTCGGCATAGGCGCTCTCCAGGGTGTTGTCTGCAAAATTCCCGTCAACAAAGAAATAGGTGCTGCCCCATTTGTCGGCCTTGAAATTCTCAATGGTTGCCGTCCAGCGAGGACGATTGTCGAGTTCGCTTCCGTACAGAGCCTTGGCGAAGTCATAGTGCATCTGAACGTTCAATTGGGCAAATGCCGGCAGGGATGCCAGCACCAGCAATGCGGAGAAAAGAATCTTTCTCATAATCGTGTGTTTTTAACGTCAAACGAGGAACTTGATGAGGAAAAATAGGGCTAAGACGTACATGCCGACAGTCATTTTCTTGAAGTTCCCGCTTAATAAGTTGATGAATATATAACTGAGGTGACCCAGGACAATGCCTTCCGAAATGCTGTAAGAGAGCGGCATTAAAAGCACGCAGATGAAAGCCGGAATGGCTTCAGCATAGTTGTTGAAGTCTATTTTCAATACGGAACTCATCATCATGAGGCCCACCAATACCAATACTGGGGTAGTGGCGGCGGCTGGGATGGCAAGGAAAAGAGGGGCGAAAAGCAATGCCAGCAAGAAACATGCACCGGTCACGAATGCAGTCAAACCGCTACGTCCGCCTTCGTTCACGCCCGCTGCACTCTCTACATATACAGCTACAGTACTGGTACCCATGACGGCGCCTGCGGCGGTAGAAATGGAGTCGACCATGAATATTTCTTTCAGACGAGGAATCTTGCCGTCCTCCTTTATCATATTGGCACGATTTGCCACACCAATGACAGTGCCGATACAATCGAACAGGTCAACGAACAGGAAGGTGAATACGATGATGACCATGTCTTTGGTGAAGATATGTTCCCAGTCAAATTTCAAGAAGATGGGTTCAATGGAAGGGGGGATGCTGAACACTCCGCTAATTTTGGTTACACCCAAAGGAATGCCGATAAGGGTAGTCAGCAGGATGCCGAACAGTAAAGCGCCCTTTACGTTTTTCACCAACAGGATGGAGGTGATGATGATGCCGATAGCGCCCAAAAGCGCCGATCCGGTTGTCAAGTCACCCAGGCTTACCAACGTAGAATCGTTGTTCACGATAATTCCGGCACCCTGCAGGCCGATGAAAGCGATGTATAGCCCGATACCCGCACTGATGGCATTTTTCAATGAGCTGGGGATGACATCCACGATCTTTTCGCGCAGGTTGGTCACTGTCAGCAGGAGGAATACAAGTCCTTCCAAAAACACGGCGGTCAAAGCGAATTGCCAGGAGTATCCCATGACCAAGCACACCGTATAAGCGAAGAAAGCGTTCAGCCCCATGCCA
>JAFVTL010000110.1 GCA_017503235.1 Bacteroidaceae bacterium
AACCGCACTGGACGAGATTATTTGCGTATTGAATATTGGAATGGGGATGTATCCGAAGACACCTACCGTTTCAATTGGAAGTGGGACAATCATGATTGCGTCCGCATGGAGTATGGCCCCGGGGACATCTCCTACTTGGAAGAAATCTGGATTCACAACAACACATTGACTGGCTATTTAGATAATGTAGAGGTTTATTTTAAGGGAAGATTGTAGAAGGATAGGTATTTTTTATTTTTAAGGAAGAATTGTTGTAGGTTTAAGTAAATATCGTTAATTTTGTATTGATAATTAGTTTTAAACAACTAAAATGTTATAATATGCCTACATTATTCATTCTATTTGGGATGCGTTTTTGTTTCTATACAGAAGATCATGAACCTGTACACGTACATGTAATAGCTCATGGTATTGAAGCAAAATTTAATTTGGATCCTGAGATTACTTTGGTTTACAACAAAGGCTTAACGGCTCGTGAGGTACGGTTAGCCAAGGAATTGATTGCAGAAAACGAAGAAATTATTCGTGAAAGATGGAAGGATATTTTTTATCCCGAAAAGAAATAAGATTTAAAGGAAAGGAGGACTTTATGGAACATTATGAAGTTTGGTTGGACAAGATTAATATTTATGTCCGCAATGCACAAGGTGATGTCGCTAGTAAGCCCATTGCTCGTTATGAACGTTTACATAAAGCATCGGATGAACAACGCAATGCTTTTGAACTTTCTTCTTGTGGGGTTCATTGGTTTGATTTGGATATAGATTTGGCATTCGATAGTTTCTTTCATCCGGAAAAGTATAATTTATTGGCGATGTAGTGAATGATAAAAGGGAGCTTTTCGCTCCCTTTTATCATTACTCACTCTTGATGCTCACCACCGGATTTTCATTCGCCACACGCCAAGACTTCACAATGACCGTGCCGAGGATGAAAGCCATAACCACGATGAATATCCCTGCATAAAGCCAGAAGTTGGCTGGGAGCATATCACGGAACTGTTCTTTCCAGATGTTTCCCACGTAATGAGCCAATCCAAGGCCGATAAGAGCTGAAGGTAAAGCAATCCTGAATATCTCCATACAAAGCAAGTGTAGGATTTCGCCGACTTCTGCCCCATTGATTTTACGGATAGCTATTTCCTTGCTCCTTCTACGTACCTCTTCGTTGGTATAACCTATCAAGCCCATCAGTGAAATGGCAAGGATGGCAATGGTTGACAAAATGGTTGAGTCGCGGAAAATCCGTTGTCTGTGATACAGGTTTTCCATATCTTTTTCAAACGAATTGAAAGCCAGTCCCTCGTTGGGATATAGCTTTCCCACATCCTCGTTCAGGCGAATCAGGTTCTCATCAAACGGTTCTTTCAACCTTATCTGGATGGTTTCTAAAGGTTCGTTACTGAGCCGGAATTCCCAAGGTACCATCTCGGCAACATCGTAGGTGTTCAAATAGCCATCCACGATACCGGTCACCGTACCATGATCGGCGACATACTCACCTACTCCATTGCTTGTCCATCCCATTTCCTTGACAAATGCCTCATTCACCAGTATCTCGTTGGTACTGGTAGGTACCTTGCCGACTTTCAGGTGCAAGCCGATGAAGTCAAAATAATCACGGTCCATCACGTTGTGTCTCGGTATGAACGACTTGTTGTTAGGACCTTCGGGTACTGAATAGCGTGCCCTTCCCTCCATCAATGTGTTTTCCGAAGTGGCTACAGACGAAACGTAAGGAGCATTCTTCACGAACGACAAGAGGGTTGAACGACGCCCCTTGTCACTTTCATGAAGAGAGACCACATTTGTGATGTCGTACCCCAAATCCTTGTTCATCGTATAGTGGTATTGAGCATACATCACTCCCGTCAATCCGAACAAGAAGGCCACCCCTCCGAATTGTACGAACAGCAACGGATATTTCCAACTCCTTTTCCGTTCGGTATATTTTCGGAAGACTTGCGTGACGGGGACAGACGAAAAGTAGATGCCAGGGATGATGCTTCCTACCAAGAACAAGAACATGACGGTGAGGCACGGTGCCCACAAGTTCTGCCAACTGAACAAGGAGCCGATGGATACTTGTGTCAGTTCTTCGATGATTTCCCTCGCATTGAGACTGATGAAGACCATCAGCAGGACGGACACGATAACGATAAAAGCCGTTTCCCAAAGGAATATGCCGAAGACACTTCCCCACTCGGCACCGCTACACTTGTGTATGGCAATGCCCTTGGCACGGTAAGCCATCGACGACAAGGAAATGAGGACATAGTTCAAGGTAGCCGTCAGGAGAAGGGCAGCGGCAAGCAATCCCATAATGAGAAGCATATTCCTGGTTTCTTCATCCTGCAAATGCTCGTCAAGCAGAGGAGTCAACTCTATACGGATGGCATCCTGTCCGTAGCGTTCTTTCGGGAAATATCGGTTAGCTATCACGGCATTGATACCATAGGTTAGTTTTTCCACATCCTTTCCCTCTTTCAACTTTGCATAAGCCACGTAGTTCCCTCCACTGTTCCAATCCAAACCTGCCTTGTCGTATTTATAACGGTTAGCTATCGAAACAAGTGCTTTCGGGTGCTCCAAAGTCGTATTCTCCGGCATATCGGCAAAGATTCCTCTCACGATGAAAGCTACGTCTCCTTGATTGTAGAATTCGTAGGTCACGGTCTTTCCCATCGGGTCTTCTCCACCGAACAATTCGCGGGCAAAGGATTCCGACAAAAACATTATGTCGGGATGTGCCATATCCATGGCATTTCCTTTCTGCAAAGTAATTCCCATCGTCTGGAAGTAGAGTGAATCGACAAACAATACTTTCTCGGCACGCTTCTGCCCGCCGTGTCCTATCTTCGCCCACTTTCTGCTTTGCAGGGTTGTTGCACTTTCCACTTCATCGGGGAAATGTTGCAACAAGACACTGGATGTAGGATAAATGTTGTTCCCGTTCCAAGCCTTTCCATCCACTTCCCATGCGGTCTTGATGGAGAAAATTCGTTGGCTATCTTTTAGGAAGGTGTCATAGCTCATCTCAAAAGACACTTTGGCAAAAAGGATGATGGAGATAAGTAACCCCAGAGTTATGGAGATAATTTTTACTATATTAGAGTCTTTTCCCCGTACAATGTTCTGAATAGCGTAATAGATTTGTTTCATGATTATTATATTTAAAATCATTCACTCTTGATGCTCACCACGGGATTCTCATTCGCTACACGCCAAGACTTCACGATGACCGTGCCGAGGATGAAGACCATGGCCAGGATGCCTACACCTATATAGATAAGGGGACTGATGGCAAGAATATCCCTGAAATTGGTCGATACCCATATCTCGCCTACATACTTCGATGCAAGCGTTCCTATCAATACGGCCGGCAAGGCGATGATGGCTACATCCCGACAAAGCATCCGTAAGATATGACCTACCTCTGCCCCATTCACCTTTCGGATAGCGATTTCTTTGCTACGTCTCCGCACTTCATCGTTGGTGTA
>JAFVTL010000111.1 GCA_017503235.1 Bacteroidaceae bacterium
CTGGATGAGCGATAATCTTATCAAAATAAACAAGTGGCTATACCCTGCTTCATGGCTTTATGGAGCAGGGGTATACCTCCGTAACAAGATGTTCGACTGGGGTATATACAAGGAGCGGAGTTTTCCACTTCCTGTAATATGTATCGGCAACATTACTGTCGGAGGTACAGGGAAGACACCTCACACTGAATATTTGATAAGACTCCTTCAGGGAAGATATCAGGTTGCTGTATTGAGCCGTGGATACAAAAGGAAATCTGAAGGTTTTATATTGGCTAATGAAAATACACCTGTTCATTTGATAGGTGATGAACCTTATCAGATGAAACAAAAGTTTCCCGACATCCATGTAGCCGTAGACAAAGACAGATGCCACGGCATAGAACAACTTTGCAAAGAAAGTATTGCGACAAACACAGAAGTTATCCTTTTGGATGATGCCTTTCAGCATCGATATGTAAAAGCTGGCGTCAATATTCTATTGATAGACTATAACCGGCTGATATGTGATGATGCTCTTTTGCCCGCCGGACGTTTGAGAGAGCCCGAAAACGGAAAATACCGTGCCGAGGTTGTCATCATAACCAAATGTCACCAGGACATGAATCCTATGGATTTCAGAGTATTGACCAAACGGATGGAATTGTTCGCTTTCCAACAACTATATTTCACCACATTGAGATACGGAAAGCTCCATCCACTTTTCAACGAAGGTAGCCAACATGCTCTCAGCAGTATTAATCCGAATGTACATATCCTGCTCATTTGCGGCATCGCATCGCCCCAACGGATGAAAGATGATTTATCGAAGATAAATAAAAATGTCCACTTGCTTTCATTTGCCGACCATCATGACTATTCATCCGCCGATACCGAACTTATCCGTCGTCGTTTCGAAGAACTTCCTGACGGCAAGCGAATGATTATTACAACAGAAAAGGACGCCGCTCGACTTCAGCATCACCCTTATCTGCACGAATCCATCAAGCCTTACATTTATGTATTACCCATAGAAGTGGCGTTCCTGCAAGGGCAAGAAAGCACTTTCAACCAATACATTATGGACTATGTTAGAAAAAATCCAAGAAACCGCACATTATCTTAAGGAAAGAATGCACAGCACTCCTGAGACCGCCATCATTTTAGGCACAGGCTTAGGAAGTCTGGTACACGAAATCAGTGATAAATATGAAATAGCCTATCAAGAGATCCCTAACTTCCCAGTTTCCACAGTTGAAGGACATAGCGGGAAACTGATTTTTGGGAAATTAGGCAATAAGGATATCATGGCTATGCAAGGCCGTTTCCACTTTTATGAAGGCTACTCCATGAAAGAAGTTACCTTCCCCGTACGCGTCATGTATGAATTAGGCATCAAGACCTTATTTGTATCTAACGCAGCAGGCGGAATGAGTCCTGACTTTGAAATTGGCGATTTGATGATAATTACCGATCATATCAATTTCTTTCCCGAACACCCGCTCCATGGAAAGAATATCCCCTATGGTCCACGTTTCCCTGACATGAGCGAGGCATACGACAAACTACTTATTGAAAAGGCAGACGAAATAGCACGTGAGAAAGGGATTAAAGTACAACATGGCGTATACATAGGAACCCAAGGCCCTACCTTCGAGACACCGGCCGAATACAAGATGTTCCATATATTGGGAGCTGACGCAGTAGGTATGTCAACCGTACCTGAAGTCATCGTCGCCAACCATTGCGGCATCAAAGTTTTTGGAGTATCGGTCATTACCGATTTAGGGGTAGAAGGAAAGATTGTAGAAGTATCTCACGAAGAAGTCCAAAAGGCCGCCGACGAGGCCCAACCTCGCATGACAACTATCATGCGTGAACTAATCAACAGAGTATAAAGTACACATATATGCAGGAAAGAAACAGAACAGAAATTTCTTCTTTGGGAGAATTCGGTCTTATCAAGCACCTCACCAAAGACATTGAATCTATAAATCCAGAAACGAAATATGGCGTTGGCGATGATGCAGCCGTCATCGACTCCACCCCTTTACAAACATTGATAACAACCGATATGCTAATGGAAGGTGTACATTTCGACTTGGTCTACACCCCACTGAAACATCTCGGCTACAAATCAGCGATTGTCAATTTCTCCGACATCTATGCCATGAATGGCACTCCCAAGCAGATTACCGTATCATTAGCTGTATCGAAACGGTTTTGCATTGAAGACCTGGAACAATTTTACGAAGGGTTAAGATTGGCTTGCCAACTCCACCATGTTGACATTATTGGCGGAGACACCACCTCTTCCGTTACAGGTCTTGCCATCAGCATTACCTGCATCGGAGTAGCTGACAAAGAACAGATTGTCTATCGCAACGGGGCGAAAGAAACGGATTTGATATGCGTAACCGGAGATTTAGGAGCCGCTTATATGGGACTTCAACTATTGGAACGTGAAAAAGCCGTATTCGAAGGACAGAACGAAGTCAATCCGGATTTCACCGGCAAAGAATACCTGCTGGAACGACAATTGAAACCCGAAGCACGTAAGGACATTGTAGAGAAATTGCGCAACGAAGGCATCAAGCCGACTGCTATGATAGACATATCCGACGGACTTTCTTCTGAACTGATGCATATCTGTAGCCAAAGCCATGCAGGATGCCGCATTTATGAGGACCGATTACCCATCGACTATCAGACAGCAGTCATGGCCGAAGAATTCAACATGAACCTCAGTACTTGTGCTTTGAATGGAGGTGAAGACTATGAACTTCTATTCACTGTTCCGCTTACTGAGCATGAAAAAGTTTCTGCCATCAAAGGCGTCAAGGTCATCGGCTATATCACCAAGCCTGAACTCGGTTGCGCTCTCATCACTCGCGACAATCAAGAATTTGAACTGAAGGCCCAAGGCTGGAACCCATTAAAAGAATAAAAACTCATATGCGCCATGAATTATTCGCTCATGGCGCATTTTCTTCCACAAATATTTGGTAGTATTAGAAAGTTTCCCTACATTTGCACCCGCAAACAAGAAATAATTGGTGCCATAGCTCAGTTGGTAGAGCAAAGGACTGAAAATCCTTGTGTCCCCGGTTCGATTCCTGGTGGCACCACAAAACGAGAACTCACAAGGGTTCTCGTTTTTGTTTATTCTAACAGACTCAACTTTTCGGCAATAATAGCCTTAAATGCCTCTTTCATCGTTCATCGGTTTTAGATAAAGGGACAACGCCCACTTCGCTGCCAAAAAGATTCAATATCTGATTTACCTTATCAAGGCGTAAAGTCTGCTTGCCCTGCTCCAATTCACGAACAAGACGCAAGCCTACTCCCGACTTTTCGGAAAGTTCCACCTGCGTAAGATTATACTGCTTACGCATCGCCTTCACATATTTAGAAAGTGTTGTCTGCTCCATAAACACAACAAATTATACCCTATCGGGTGCAAATATAATGAAAGTTTTTGCTTTATACCTTTTAGGGTATAATTTAATTATTTTAGCATATATATATTATACCTTATAGGGTATAAATATGCTTAATTATGTGTTACACCTTTTGACCAACCTTTTGTTGCTATTGCAAACGCATCCCGCGTGACACAACTTATGGCTGTGTAACACGAGACTATTGCTCAAAAGGTTGCTCTATAGTCGCAAATTCCCATTCGGGTATAATCTAAAGCCTTCCACGATAGCAATTTTGCGTAGCTATCTTTCAATTATGTACGCCTGCAGCAGATTTTATTATTAGATGACACCGATAAATTAAAAATAAGTAATTTATTTTGTTTACATTTGCAAAGTCCTACGCCGATAGTTCTATCTCCAACGGAGAAGAACGGGAGGGTGGGACAAGACATATGAAAAAGGCGTTTACTACGCTTTGGTTTTGACGATCTGAAACTTCGCAACTTTCAATTACCTGTCAAAACAAAGCAACGTGAATGCCCCGTAGGTGTGTTATATACATGCCTCAAATGCCGAATAGCCATGAGTGTATCCATACTTATGGTAACAAACGGTATAGAGGTTGTGTTATACATATCGGCGTGGGGCTTATGCGTTGCTCGTTTCGACAGGTAGGGCAATGCGA
>JAFVTL010000112.1 GCA_017503235.1 Bacteroidaceae bacterium
GCAGATTGAACAAGACTTGGCTGCTGCCGACCTCTTGGAAAAGGTAGAAGCATATACCAACAAGGTAGGTTGCTCGGAACGTACCGGTGTAGCCATCGAGCCGAAGCTTTCTATGCAGTGGTTCTTGAAGATGCAGCACTTTGCAGACATGGCACTTCCACCGGTAATGAACGATGAACTGAAATTCTATCCGGCGAAGTACAAGAATACATACCGCAACTGGTTGGAAAACATCAAGGACTGGTGTATCAGCCGTCAGTTGTGGTGGGGTCACCGCATTCCGGCTTACTACTTGCCGGAAGGTGGTTTCGTGGTAGCTCCGACTGCTGAAGAAGCATTGGCTAAGGCCATCGAAAAGACAGGCAACAAGGACTTGAAGGTGGAAGACCTCCGCCAGGATGAAGACTGCCTCGACACTTGGTTCTCTTCCTGGTTGTGGCCGATTTCACTCTTCGACGGTATCAACAACCCGGGCAACGAAGAAATCAAGTACTACTACCCTACCAGCGACTTGGTGACAGGTCCGGACATCATTTTCTTCTGGGTAGCCCGTATGATTATGGCCGGTTACGAATACTTGGGCGACATGCCGTTCAAGAACGTGTACTTCACCGGTATCGTACGCGACAAGATTGGCCGCAAGATGTCGAAGTCGCTCGGTAACTCACCGGACCCATTGGATTTGATTGACCGCTATGGTGCCGATGGTGTACGTATGGGTATGATGCTCTCGGCTCCTGCCGGCAACGACATTCTGTTCGACGATTCACTTTGCGAACAAGGCCGTAACTTCAACAACAAGATTTGGAATGCGTTCCGTCTGGTGAAGGGATGGTCTGTAGAAGATATAGCTCAACCGGAATATGCTGCCCTCGCAACCGAATGGTTTGAATCCATGCTGGCCAAGACTGCTGCTGAGGTGGAAGATCTCTTCAGCAAGTATCGTTTGAGCGAAGCGTTGATGGCTGTGTACAAGTTGTTCTGGGATGAATTCTCCAGTTGGTACTTGGAAATGGTGAAGCCGGCCTACATCGACGGCAAGGCTCAACCAATCGACAAGAAGACATATGAAAAGACATTGAGTTTCTTCGACAGCCTCTTGAAGTTGCTCCATCCGTTCATGCCGTTCATCACTGAAGAGTTGTGGCAACACATCTACGACCGCAAGGAAGGTGAAAGCCTCATGGTTCAGACCTTGGACATTTGCAAAGACTGTAACGAAGGCATTATCAAGAACTTCGAAATTGTAAAGGAAGTCATCGGCGGTATCCGTACCATCCGTTTGCAGAAGAACATCGCACAGAAGGAAGCTTTGTCACTCCAAGTAGTAGGCGAAAGCCCGGTAGCTGCATTCAATTCGGTAATCAGCAAGCTTTGTAACTTGACTGCTATTGAAAGTGTAGAAAACAAGGCAGAAGGTTCGGCTTCGTTCATGGTAGGTACTACTGAATATGCCGTACCACTCGGCAACCTCATCAATGTAGAAGAAGAACTCAAGAAGTTGGAAGCTGACTTGAAGTACAACGAAGGTTTCCTTCAGAGTGTATTGAAGAAGCTCAGTAACGAAAAGTTCGTGAGCAAGGCTCCAGCCAACGTCATCGAAATGGAACGCAAGAAGCAAGCCGATGCCGAAAGCAAAATTGCTTCGTTGAAGGAAAGCATCGCTGCTTTGAAGAAGTAAAGCCCCCTTCAAGAAACTGTGCCAAAATACACTTTTCATCCGCTGATGACGCTGATAACGCAGATTTTTCATCTTTAAAACTACCGAGAGGTCGTTATTTATCTGCGCAATCCGCGTATTCTGCGGATGAAAAATAAAAGAGGCATTTTTGGACACAGTCACTTAAAATAAAAAAAGGTGAATGCATTTTTTAGCATTCACCTTTTTTATTCCATATATTAGCTCCCCTTCTGGGGAGTTGAGGGGCTATTTTTCTAAAAGTTCTTTCAAAAACGCATCCAATTCCTCGTCCAGTCCTTTCAACAATTCATCATTCAGCAGCATCGTTTCTTCGTCATCCATCAGCAACAGGTCGGCAACCGTTTCCTTGTCATCGTCTATCAAGACAAAGGAATAAGGCTTCATGATGCCCAATCGGTCCAAAGTACCTTCCTTGCGCAATTCTTCCAATGCCTGTTTGAGGTGCAGCTCTACGGATACATAAAAATCTTCCGCTACACAATCCACCCAATCTTGAACCGTCGTACGAGCCAGCACTTGTTCATCATCATCATACACCACCAATTCGCCTGACTCAGACAAAGGCTGCAAATGAATGTCCGTAACAAAAAGGGCGTCCGTATCAGACTGATACCGTCCCAATGCCTTTTTCAAAGCACCAAGAATGGAAGAATAGGATTGTGCGCTTAGTTTCATAAAACCATGTTTTTATAAATGACGGTCAAATATACAAAAAAAACGATTCAAGCAAGTTGTTTTTCCATTATTTATCCTCAAAACGCAGCATCTGTAGGCGGAGCCGTTGGTATTCAGTCATTCTTTCGGACAATTGCGAACGGTAGGAAGCAATCAAGGTAGCCTCGAACGTTTCCGGCTTGGCAAGATTTGCAGCCTCATTCAAATAGGTTGTAGCCGTTTCAAATTCTCCCTGCATTTCATGATACAAAGCCAAGTTGAAAGCTGCCCTCATCTTTTGTTTGCCCTTTTTGTTGTCATAAAGTTTCTTCCACAGCGGATAGGCTTCCGACCAATCGTGTTCACGTACATATAATCCGGCATCACGCATATCCGCATTACCGCCATCGAAATAAAAACGGATGTCTTCTTTCCACGAAGGAATCAGATAAGGTACCAGCATTTGCGCTACATAGCCCGACGACTCCTTGACAATCTGCGTAAAGGTCAACTCAGGGCCTGATTCCCAAAAGATGGTATCCTTTCGGGTTACTGTCAGCATAGATGTATCCCGATTGGGGACATAGGCTCTCATGACGACCGAGATGATGCCATCTATCGTAGGAGGATATAGAAGATTGGACATATTGGCGGATTTCTTCACTTCAATGTGGACACGTTCTACCGAGAAGAGCATATCCACTCCCAATTTGTCCGTCCACTCCCGAACCTGACTCCTCGAAAGGACATTTCCACGCCAATCATCCCTCAGCGACTGATGCCCCTTAAGGGAAAGCGTCAGTTCACACAAAGAAGAATCGCATATTACCACTTCATCAAAATATTCCGTAGCCGCAATTTCTTCAGCCAAAGCCTCGGCCACCACCTTACCATCCCCTTCCAAGAGACCGGCAGTGCGGGACATCGAAGCTTCATCGGCTATAATCCGAGGCATGTTATTGACAACCCCCACTCTTCTGACTGATTCCGGAAAACTGAATTCAGCCGGCTGCAAGCTGTCATATTGCAAGGAGCTTATGGTAGAACAGGATGCAAACAAGGCAAGCGCCACACTCCAAACAAGCCATAATCGTTTCTTCATAAACATCAATTTTATTCTTTCGGAACAAAAGTAAGGCTTTTCTTTTTAGAAATAGGTTAAAAGGAATAAAAAAAGCCCGAATCTTAACAATTCGGGCTTTTTCTTTCTTTATGGGAAGGAATTACATGTTCTTTCCATGACAATTCTTGAACTTCTTACCGCTACCGCAAGGACAAGGATCGTTACGGCCTACCGTCTTCTGGGCACGAATCGGTTCACGCTTCTGTTCGCGAGTATCGCGTCCGGCAGCTGCCTGTTGATTCGGGTCATTCAAGTCCTGTTTGGTTTCCTGATATTGCTGACGCGGAGCCGGTCTTTCAGGAGCCGCTTCACGCACCTGTCCCGGTTCCTGTACTGGAATCTGTCCGCGCATCAATACCGAGATGGTATTGTTGTTAATCTTGTTCACCATATTGTCAAACAGCTTCACCGACTCCAATTTGAAAATCAGCAACGGGTCTTTCTGTTCATAACTTGCATTCTGTACGGAATGTTTCAATTCATCCAACTCACGCAAGTTTTCTTTCCAACAATCATCGATGGTATGAAGCAAGATGGCCTTTTCAAACACCTTTACGATTTCTTTACCTTCTGTTTCATAAGCTGCCTTCAAGTTCACAGGGATGTTGTACATACGCTTACCGTCAGTAATGGGAACTGCGATATTTTCGTACATGGCACCCTGATTTTCATAGACTGACTTAATAACCGGATTGGCAATCTGAGCCATGCGTTCTGTCTTGCGCTTGAAGTTTTCCATGGCTTTGGCAAATACGATTTCCACCAAATCTTCCTGCTTCTTGGCGTTGAATTCCTCTTCGGTGAATGGAATTTCCATGGCCAATGTCTGCAGAATTTCCATCTTGACGTTATCATAATCGCCCAGTTCAACTGCATAAGCGCAACGGTCCCAAATCATGTTCACGATGTCCATACCGATACGTTCACCCATCAAAGCATGACGGCGCTTGGTATAGATAACGGTACGCTGCTTGTTCATCACGTCGTCGTATTCCAACAAACGTTTACGGATACCGAAGTTATTTTCTTCCACCTTCTTCTGAGCGCGTTCGATGGAGTTGGAAATCATCTTGTGTTCAATCATTTCGCCTTCCTTGAATCCAAGCTTATCCATCACGGTAGCGATACGGTCGGATGAGAACAGACGCATCAAATCGTCTTCCAAAGAAACGAAGAATACAGAAGAACCCGGGTCACCCTGACGACCGGCACGACCACGCAACTGACGGTCTACACGACGGGATTCGTGACGTTCTGTACCAATGATAGCCAAACCGCCTGCAGCCTTCACTTCATCGCTCAACTTGATGTCGGTACCACGACCCGCCATGTTGGTAGCAATGGTTACGATACTCTTCTGACCAGCACGGGCCACGATGTCGGCTTCCTTCTGGTGCAACTTCGCATTCAACACGTTGTGTTCAATCTTACGAAGTGAAAGCATCTTGCTCAGCATTTCAGAGATTTCGACAGAAGTGGTACCCACCAAGACCGGACGTCCGGCTTCCACCATCTTTTCGATTTCTTCAATAACGGCTTTATACTTTTCACGCTTGGTCTTATAAACGCGGTCGTTCATATCCTTACGGGCAATCGGACGGTTAGTCGGAATGACTACTACATCCAACTTGTAGATATCCCAGAATTCACCAGCTTCGGTTTCTGCCGTACCGGTCATACCCGAAAGCTTGTGGTACATACGGAAGTAGTTCTGCAAAGTAATGGTAGCAAACGTTTGGGTAGCCGCTTCAATCTTCACACCTTCCTTGGCTTCTACCGCCTGATGCAAGCCGTCGCTCCAACGACGACCATCCATGATACGGCCTGTCTGCTCATCTACAATCTTCACTTGTCCATCCAGCACCACATAGTCGGTATCCTTTTCAAAGATGGTATAGGCTTTCAACAACTGGTTGATGGTATGAACACGTTCGGACTTGATGGCATAGTTAGTGAGCAATTCATCCTTCTTGGCCAACTTTTCCTCATCACTCAACCCTTGATTTTCCAATTCTGAAAGTTGGGAAGTAATGTCAGGAAGTACAAACAATGTCGGGTCAGAAGCATTTCCTGTAATCAGGTCAATACCCTTATCGGTGAGTTCGACACTCTTGAACTTTTCGTCAATCACAAAATATAACGGAGCGGTCGCTTCAGGCATGCGCTTGTTGTTCTGCTCCATATAGATTTCTTCGGTCTTCAGCATACCCGCCTTGATACCTTGTTCACTCAAGAACTTGATCAAAGCCTTATTCTTTGGCAATGCCTTGTGACTACGGAACAAAGCGAGGAATCCCTCTTCCTGTTCCTTTTCGTCAGAAGAGGCAATCAAGCGCTTGGCATCGGTAAGGTATTGGGTAGCCAAACGACGTTGAGCTTCCACCAGACGTTCTACCAACGGACGGAGCTGTTCGAAGAGCTGGTCTTCGCCCTTAGGTACCGGACCTGAGATAATCAATGGAGTACGTGCGTCGTCAATCAACACCGAGTCCACTTCATCGACAATGGCATAATTGTGTCTCCGCTGTACCAAGTCACTGGGGCTGGTAGCCATGTTGTCACGCAAGTAGTCGAAACCGAATTCATTGTTGGTACCGAATGTAATATCTGCCAAATAAGCATTTCGGCGAGCATCCGAGTTAGGCTGATGCTTGTCTATACAATCCACACTCAAACCGTGGAACTGGTAAAGAGGTCCCATCCACTCCGAGTCACGCTTGGCCAGATAGTCATTGACAGTCACCACGTGTACACCATTACCGGTCAAAGCGTTCAAGAATACAGGCAAGGTCGCAACCAAAGTCTTACCTTCACCGGTAGCCATTTCGGCAATCTTTCCTTTATGAAGCACTACCCCACCAAACAACTGAACGTCGTAATGCACCATGTTCCAGGTCATTTCATTACCGCCTGCCATCCAATGGTTCTGCCAAATGGCCTTGTCACCTTCGATGCGTACAAAGTCTTTGCCTTGTCCGGCCAACAAACGGTCAAAATCAGTTGCCGTAACTACCAGTTCTTCGTTTTCCGAGAGTCGGCGTGCGGTTTCCTTAACTATCGAGAAGGCTTGTGGAAGGACATCGTCCAATGCTTTTTCATACTTGGCCAATACATCTTTTTCCAACTTGTCTATCTGATTGAATATCGGTTCACGGCTTTCGATATCCGTTGTTTCAATAGTAGCCTTGAGCTCTTCAATCTTCTTCTGTTCTTCAAGAGCCGATGCCTTGATGTACTTCTTCAGTTCTTCCGTACGAGCACGGAGTTCATCATTATTCAGTTTGGAAATTTCCGGATAAACGGCCTTAACCTTGTCTACCCACGGCTTTATCTCCTTCATGTCACGGGTAGCCTTGTTTCCAAACAGCTTTCCTATAAATTCATTAAATCCCATTGTATATTAGTTTTATTTTTTCTGATTGATTATGGATTGGAGTGCAAAGGTACAATAAAAAGCGGACTATCACACCCCTTCGCTCAATTTATTGCCTGCGGACGTCGGTCAACGGAGGCAAATCGGAGGCATTCGGTGCCCTGATACGCATAAAATGTGCAAGCGTAGGCACAATATTTCCCACACTCAGCGGAGTATGAACCACTTCCGGCTTGACATTCCATCCAAAGAAGAACAAAGGAACTGATACATATATATTCCTTATAACCTCTGTATCCAAAGAATGTTCACGGACCATTGTCCAACCCGGGAGGACGTCTATCCACAAATCGCCTGAGCACTCGGAATTGTATCTGTTTTTGATTTTACCCACTTCGGGAGTCCATGCGCCTAACTTCAATCTTTGGGAAGAATAGACATCCTTGACTCCACTGAACTGAATCAGGAACTCGGATGAACGGGAAAGAATCTCTGCCAAGTCGAGCTGTTTCTGTTCAATGAGCTTATGATTCAAATAGATTTCCTGATTGTTGTGCGCCTCTACATATTGCCCTTCACCATAAATGGCGGCCAAGTAGAGATTCAGCAAAGCCGAGCAACGAGCTATATGAAACTCACCACCCGGGATACGATATTTCGGGTCATCAACCGGCTCAGGGTCGGAATATCCTGTAGAAGTAATGAACACCAACGTATTACGCAAGCCTACTTTGCGGTCAAGGATGTCAAGCAACTCGGCTAACGCATGGTCCAAACGAACATAGACATCCTGCATTTCAATGTAATGCTCCGACGATGGCTGATGGTCATAATTGCCGGCATAATAGGCCAGTTGCAACAAATCAGGCACCCTGTCCTGTCCCATCGGAGTATTGTTCAAGCATGCATTGGCCAGGCGGTTCACCTCATCATTTGCATAAGGACTGGTCTTGAACTTGCGGTATTTATTCTTGCGTTCGTCATCGAACTTATGTTTGAATGCAATTCGTTTGGTATCGTTCGATAAATATTGATAGGCATTGATGGGCAGATAAGGCATCCATTCCATTCCATCAATCCGAAAATCCAATCCCTGACGGTCGTTATAGGCAGACACCCAAGTCGGGAAGTCTGCATAATAAGTCGTACCGCTCCACTTGCCCGTTTCATCATTCAGCCAGAAAGCACCCTTGGAAGCATGACCTGCCGAAAGCACGGCCATCTCGCGTGTCGGAGCAATGGAATAGGTTTCGGCCATGCCCTGGGTAGCTACCATCAGTTCATCCACCAGATTGGATACCTTCAGTCTCACCGGAGAAGTGGATTCTGACGTATAGACTCCCATAAAGTTGGCATCGTCCACGCAATTGACCATGCGCAATGTATTGCGGTCCAACCACATATCACCTACAATGCCATGATTGTAGGGAGTCGTACCCGAATAGATGGAAGCCACGGACGACGACTTGTCTACATCAACAAAATCATATTCCAAATGCTGATAGGTACGACCTTCCTTCAACAAACGCTTGAAGCCGCGTTCTCCATAAAGTGCCGAAAAGGCTTCCACATAATCCATGCGGAGCTGGTCAATGGTAATCCCTACCACCAACCGAGGCACAACCGGAGTTTCCTGAGCCTGCAAACCTGACAATACAACCATTGCCAGCAGAGATGTCAACAATCGTCCTTTCATTTGAAACGCTTACTTCGATATAAAAACAAATGACCTGCCGAACAAACCAACAAACTTAATGTCAAAGGTAACACCGTTGCGTTAAAGTATTGCGGTATAAAAGGCATCGCTATTATAAAAAGTGTTAAATACACAACATTCAAGGCATGATAGAAGTCCTTCTTCCGCTTTACAGCCTTATAGACCATCATCGGCAAATAGCATAAAGGCAACGGATTAAACAAGACAAGCATCCAGTTTGAACCTACTGTAGGATGTACTGAGAAGAAGAAGAGGAAAGCAATGATGCAACCTCCCAAGCCCTGCAAGCCATACAACAGGACATCCCAAAGCCAACATACCCTTCCAACCTTGTAACTCCATACAGCCACAGTCAAGGTTATGCCCAACAAGATAATTGCACACGCCAATGGACTCAATGGAAAACCTTCCGAATGGTCTCTAATCACCTCCGCCTTCCTGACATGTTCACTTTCGATGTAAGAAGTGACGCTTTCCGGCCGGGAAAGCGTTGCTTTACGAGCCGAAGACAGCATCTTGAACGGAGCGAACTGCTGCTTCCTGTAGTCGAGAGGTACATCCGCTTCGGCACCCAGACACAAATCAATGCCCAATTCACTCCACGCATTGCCGGCCGTAAACTCATGGATGATATCGCGGAATGAGCACGAAGGCACGTCTTCGGGATAGGAAACCGTTCCATTCAGGCATTCTTCTATCTTGTCCCTTGCACGGGTTGTACAATTGTCATAAAAATAATTATAGCGGTAGGTACGATTAGACGGATGATAGTTTTCGTCCAACAACATAACAAGTCTGACTTTCTCTTCCTGTGTCAGATTGAGCACTTGCTGGTAGACATCGGAGCCGCGCATGGCATACTCCATCTCAAAATGGGAATAAGGAACCGCACCCAACTGGTAGTCAGTCTTCCCCATCAGAAAGCGCATCACGAAATTGGGCGTATTGAAACTGAACATTCCATAGTTGAAGACCAGATCCTGCCGACGGGTATAGTTTTCATAGCGGATGGCCGTATGTCCGAACAAGGCATAAATCTCGGAGCCTGGCGCACAAGTCACCAAGCTGATGCGAATACTGTCCTGCATCAACCCGCTGGCATGAACAGGCAATTTCCCGCACATACCGACCACAAAAACCAACCAAAGAAGTAATGTCTTTATCCGCATTATATAATATAATAAGGTATAGCCTCCCTTATTCCGTCGCAAAAGTACACCTAAAATTCAATTATTCCTCATAAATACCACAATTAATTACCCATTCTATCCAAATTTTACCTTACTTTGCACCATAAAAACATGCCAACAGAGTGAATTTAATCATCGACATAGGAAACACATCGGCTAAAATGGCTGTGTTTGACCAAGGGAAGCCCGTTGAAGTGCGCCGTACTTCCAACCAGTCACTGGAAGGATTGGAGGAACTATGCATGCATTACCCCATCCGGAAAGGAATCATCTCAACGGTCATCACCCCCGGAAAAACCATCAATGAACAATTGGAGAAGCTTCCGTTTCCATGGATGAAATTCAACCATGAAACCCCCATTCCCATCAAGAACCTTTACCAGACGCCACACACCTTGGGACCGGACAGATTGGCGGCCGTCATCGGAGCCAATGACCAGGAACCCGGGCGCGACATTCTGGTAATAGATGCAGGGACTTGCATCACTTACGACTTCATCGACCATGAAGGACAGTACTGGGGAGGCAACATATCCCCCGGGATGAACATGCGGTTCAAGGCGCTTCATGCCTTCACCGACAAACTTCCCGAAGTGAAAGCCGGTTGTAATATTCCACCTTATGGCCAAACGACGGAAAGTGCGATACAAGCCGGAGTCATTCACGGGATTGAGTTCGAAATAAACGGTTATATCCACCAACTTTTAAAGAATTATCCCGCACTTTTGGTTTTTTTAACGGGCGGAGACGATTTTTCTTTTGATACAAACTTAAAAAGTCTCATCTTTGCAGATGGTTTATTAGTATTGAAAGGTTTAAACAGAATATTAGAATATAATGATAAGATATAAAATTTTGATTTGTGTCTGCCTTTTATTGGGAATAGCCAACATGGGACATGCACAAACCTCGACCAATTCACCCTATACCCGTTACGGATTCGGTCAGTTGTCCGACCAGAATTTCGGTAACAGCGTTGCTATGGGTGGCATCTCATACGGATTGAGAAACGGACTTCAAGTCAACGCCTCCAATCCGGCATCCTATAGTGCTGTAGACTCCTTGACATTCATCTTTGACTTTGGTATGTCTCTCCAGAACGCCAATTTCAAGGAAGGGAAGGTAAAGACCAATGCCAAAAACTCCAGTGTAGACTATATAGCCATGCAATATCGCCTGTACAACCGAATGGGGATGAGCTTCGGATTCCTTCCTTTCTCATCGGTGGGATACAGCATGAGCCATACCAGCAATGTTACATCCGATGACAACACTTCCACGACAGCAACTCAAAGCTATTCAGGCGAAGGAGGGTTGCAGCAAGTATACGTCGGTCTCGGCTTCAAAGCATTGGACAATCTTTCCATCGGTGTCAATCTGTCTTACTTGTATGGAACCATTACCCATACAGCGGGTACCATCTTCAGCAATTCTAATGCATTCACCAGCTCACGTACCCACAAGATTTCCGTCAGCGACTACAAGCTGGATTTCGGTGTGCAATATACACAGAAGATAAACGAAAAGAGCCAAATCAATGTCGGTGCCGTCTATTCTTTAGGACACGAATTGAACAGCAAAGGATACAAGTACATCCAGAAGTATACCAGCAGTGGTACTATTGCTACCCAAACGGCAGATACCATTCCTGATGCATTTGCCTTGCCACATACATTCGGAGCAGGTATTACCTATGTATATGACAACCGTTTGACAATCGGTTTGGACTACACCTTGCAGAAATGGCAGGACACCAAGTTCTTCAACGAAAAGGGAGCCTTTGAAAATCGATCAAAGATAGCACTGGGAGCTGAATTTCTTCCAGATCCATTAAGCAACAGCTTCTTCAAGAACATCCGTTATCGTGCAGGTCTCTACTATTCCACCCCTTACGCCAAAATCAACGGCATGGAAGGCAACAAGGAATTTGGAGCAAGCTTCGGCTTCGGTCTGCCGATTGTCAGAAACAAGTCTATTCTGAACATATCCGGACAATACGTGAAGGTAAGCCCCAAGATGAAGGGTATGCTTGAAGAGACCTATTTGAGAATCAATATCGGACTGACATTCAACGAACGTTGGTTCATGAAGTGGAAAGTAGATTAAACAATAATATAACAATAACTTAATTTATATACGATGAAAATGAAGACGACAACAATGTTGATAGCCCTTGCAATGGGAGCTACAACTGCTTTCGCCCAAAAAGGAGTGGAAGACGGATCAAGATTCGGTCATGGTCAAGACAGTCTGAACTGCTTGAAGAACATCAGTATCTATACTGAGTATGTAAAGACAAACAACTTCAAGGATGCTTATGAACCTTGGAAGGCTGTTTTCACAGAAGCCCCTTTGGCTCAGATGACAACTTACGTAAATGGTGCCAAGATTCTGCGTAACCTCATCGCAACCGAAAAGGATGGTGCAAAACAAAAGCAATACTTTGAAGAATTGTTGAAAGTACACGACCAACGTATCCAATATTTGGATGGTCTGAACACATTGGTTAAGTCAAAGAGTACCAGAGGTGATATCCTGGCTACCAAGGCTCACGATTTCTATTCATTCATGGCTTTGAATCCAGATATCAACACTGCTTATGCTATCTTCAAGGAAGCCGTTGAATTGGAACAACAAAATCTTCCTTATTATGTAATGCAGGAATTCGCTGACGTTTCCGGACAAAAGATCAAGAGCGATGAAGCCCACAAGGAACAATTCATCCAGGACTATATCACTATCGCCGGATATGCCAACGAAGCATATAAGGGTGCTACCAAGGAAAAGGCCAAAGAACAATACAAGATGGCTAAGGACAACATCGACGCTCACTTCATCAACAGCGGTGTAGCTACTTGTGAAAACCTCCAGGAAATCTATGCTCCGAAGGTAGAAGAAAACAAGGCTAACATTGAATACTTGAAGTCTGTCATCACCGTTATGCAGAAGTTGGGTTGCAAGGAATCAGAAGCATACTTCGCTGCATCTGAATATGCCCATGCTATCGAACCGACCGCTGCTACAGCATTCGGTTGTGGTGCCATGTATTATAAAAAAGGTGACATCAACAAGAGTATTGAATACTTCGACAATGCCATCGAATTGGAAACAGACTTGGAACAGAAGTCAGACTATTGCTATACTGCTGCTCAAGTTTTGTTCGCCAACAAGCAATTGAGCAAAGCCAGACAATATGCACGCAAAGCCATTGAATACAATGAAACAAAGGGTGATCCATACATCCTTATCGCACAGATGTATGCAAACAGTCCTAACTGGGGCAACGAACCAGCTTTGAACAAATGTACTTACTTTGCTGCTATCGACAAATTGCAAAAAGCTAAGAGCGTTGACCCAAGCGTTGCAGAAAAGGCTAACGAACTGATCAGCTCTTACTCACGCCACACTCCGAAGGACGAAGACTTGTTCTTCATCGGTATCAAGAAAGGTGATACTGTAACTATCGGTGGATGGATTGGTGAAACAACCACAGTAAGATAATATGCCAGTCAGAAACGGACTAAAGACATATTCAATCATTCTAAACATAACAGCTGCGATTTACGCAGCTGTTATGTTTGTTATTTTTCCTTCTTGCTCCAACAAGGAAAAAGGGCTTGTAGAAGCCATTACAGAGCGCGACTCCTTACCCAGCATGAAATCGTTAGGGGTCACGACACTTATTTCAGACTCCGGCATCACCCGTTATAAAATCATCACAGAAGAGTGGAGCATCTTCGACAAGAAAGATCCACCCTATTGGGCTTTTGAAAAAGGAGTCTATCTGGAAAAGTTCGACAGCTTGCTACACATCGATGCCAGTATCAAGGCTGATACCGCCTATTACTATGAAAAGAAAAAGCTGTGGGAACTGAAAGGGAATGTACACATCCAAAGCCAACGGGGAGACAAATTTGACACAGAATTACTATTCTGGGACGAAAACGACAAGAAAGTCTATTCGGACAAGTTCATCCGTATCGAACAGGAAGACAAGACCATCACCGGCTACGGCTTCGAATCCAACCAGGAACTGACGGACTATGTCATCCGCAATACGACAGGAGTCTTCACCGTAGAAAACCAAGCCACTACAACCAACAACACACCTAAGGACAGTGTCCGCCAAGACAGCATACCTGTCAGACGAATCAAGCCTGTCCGAAAACAATAAATCTATGGGCAACATCATCATACAAATCTTGATAACAATGGCCTTTTCCGCATTCTTCTCAGGAATGGAAATAGCCTTTGTATCCTCCAACAAACTTCGTTTTGAAATGAATAGGGACGATCGCAGCATCATCTCACGCATTCTGTCCATATTCTACAACAACTCCAACAATTTCATTTCAACCATGTTGGTGGGCAACAACATTGCACTGGTCATCTATGGTATCCTGATGGCCGAACTGATTGAAAAGCAATTGTTGGCCGGATGGATAGACAATGAATTTGTATTGGTGCTGACCCAGACCATCATATCCACGCTGATTATCCTGGTCACAGGAGAGTTCATACCCAAGACTTTGTTCAAAATAGATCCGAACTTTACACTCAACCTTCTAGCCATACCGGCATTCATCTGCTATATCGTCCTCTATCCTATCAGCATGTTCGCTTCGGCAAGTTCTTCTTTCATCCTCCGCTTGTTTGGAACGAAAGTCAACAAAGAGGCAAGCGCCAAAGCTTTCACAAAAATAGACCTGGACCATCTGATACAAAGCAGCATACAGGATTCGGAAGGCGAAGAAGAAATAGATACGGAAGTCAAGATATTCCAGAACGCCTTGGATTTCTCAAACATCAAGATTCGCGACTGTATGGTTCCCCGAACCGAGATTGTAGCGATAGAAGAAGGAACCCCGTTAGAAGAACTGAAGGCACGTTTCATCGAAAGCGGTATCAGTAAAATCATCGTCTACAAGGAAAACATTGACAACATCATCGGTTACATTCATTCATCTGAAATGTTCCAGAAGCATAGTGACTGGGAACAAGGTGTACGCCAACTCCCCTTTGTGCCCGAAACCATGAACGCCAACAAACTGATGCAGCTGTTCATGCAACAGAAGAAATCCTTGGCCGTAGTGGTAGACGAATTTGGAGGAACCGCCGGTATCGTGGCTTTGGAAGACTTGGTGGAACAGATATTTGGAGAAATCGAAGACGAGCACGACACCACCACATACATAGCTAAATGTACCGGTGAGAATGAGTACATCCTCTCCGGACGATTGGACATCGAGAAGGCTAACGAGTTGTTCCCCATCAATTTGCCTGAAAGTGACGAATATCAAACGATTGGAGGTCTTCTGCTTCATCATTATCAAAGCTTTCCGAAGATACATGAAACCATCTCCATCGACAACTTTGAGTTCAAAATTATCAAGGTTACATCCACCAAAATAGAGCTCGTCAAGCTAAAAGTGAAGGAATCGTAGTTTTTTTTCACAATAAAATAGATTATGAACCGCATTTTTTGTATCTTCGTGCGCTATTTTGCAATAATATAGAAAACAATAAACAAAAAAGTAATATAGAAATGGCAACATTACAGAAAATCAGAAGCAAAGGCCCTCTGTTGGTCATTGTAATTGGTCTTGCCCTTTTTGCATTCGTTGCAGGCGATGCTTGGAAAGCACTGCAGCCTCATCAAGGCAGACAAGACATTGGTGAAATTAACGGCGAATCAGTTTCTGCCGAAGAGTATCAGACCTTGTTGGATGAATACACTGAAGTAATCAAACTTTCACAAGGTGTATCTGCATTGGGCGATGAACAATATGCAGCAATCAAGGATCAAGTATGGCAGACTTACGTAAACGACAAGTTGATTTCTGCTGAAGCTGAAAAGCTCGGTTTGAAAGTGAGCGACGCTGAAATCCAAGCCGTAATCGACGAAGGTTCTCACCCATTGTTACTCCAGACTCCTTTCCGCAACACACAAACTGGTGCGTTCGACAAGGACATGCTGAAAAAGTTCCTCGTAGAATATGCCAACATGGCAAACATGCAATTGCCGGCACAATACGTAGAATACTACCAGCAGATGGGTAATTTCTGGAACTTCGTTGAAAGAACCTTGAAGCAATCATTGTTGGCTGAAAAGTATCAGGCACTGTTGGTGAAGTCACTGATTTCAAACCCGGTTGCTGCTGAAGATGCATTTGCTGCACGCACACAACAGACAGATGTATTGCTGACAGCTATCCCTTATTCAGTATTGACTGACACAACCTTGGTTGCAACTAACGATGAAATCAAGGCGTTGTACAAGGAAAAGAAGGAAACTTTCAAGCAATCCATCGAAACTCGCGACATCAAGTACATCGATGTATTGGTTACTCCATCTGAAGAAGACCGCGCAGCTATCTTGAACGAAGTGACTGAATATGCCAACCAGTTGGCTGAAGCAACTGACGTTGCCGCATTCATCCGCACTACCGGTTCAACTGTTCCTTTCTCAACCATCGCTATCAACAAGAACGTATATCCAAGCGACATCGCTGCACGCATCGACTCTGTAGCTATCGGTGAAGTATACGGTCCTTATTACAACCAAGCCGATGATTCTTACAATGCCATGAAGGTATTGGCAAAGGAAACTATCGCTGACTCTATCCAATTCCGTCAGATTCAAGTATACGCTGATACAGAAGACAAGACAGTAGCCTTGGCTGACAGTATCTACGATGCATTGAAGAAGGGTGCTGACTTCGCTGAATTGGCTCAGAAGTATGGTCAGACAGGCGAAAGCGCATGGTTGACTGCAGCACAATATGAAGGTTCTGCTTTGGACGAAGAAAACACTACTTACATCAAGACATTGCTCAACAGCAAGGTGAAGGAATTGACCAACTTGAAGCTCGGTCAAGCCAACATCATCCTGCAAGTAATGGACAAGAAAGAAGCCAAGGACAAGTATCAGGTTGCTGCTATCAAGCGTCCGGTAGAATTCAGCAAGGAAACATACAACAAGGCATACAACGAATTCAGCCAATTCGTAGCTCAGAACACTACACTCGATCAATTGGTTGCCAATGCAGAAGAAAGCGGTTACCGTTTATTGGAACGTGCTGACTTCCGCAACAACGAACACCGTGTAGGTGGCGTTAACGGCACTCAGGATGCGTTGAGATGGGTATTCGATGCAAAAGAAGGCGAAGTATCTCCTTTGTACGAATGTGGTGAAAACAACCATTTGATGGTCGTTGCAGTTGAAAAGATCAATCCGGAAGGCTATCGCAACATCAACGCTGTCGCTGAAATGTTGAGACTGGAAGTTATGCAGGAAAAGAAAGCAGAAAAGATTCTCGCTTCTATCAAGGACGTTACTACCATCGAACAGCTCCAGGCTATGGAAGATGCAGTAACAGACACTATCAAGCACATCACTTTCTCTGCTCCTGCTTACGTTGCTATGACTTATGGTAGCGAACCTGTATTGAGCGCTCATGCAAGCAAGAGTGAAGTTGACAAGGTATCTGCTCCTATCAAGGGTACTTCAGGTATCTACATGATGAAAGTCCTCAACAAGGAAAACAATGCTGAAGAGTTCGACGCCAAGAAGGAAGAAACTACCTTGTCTTCAATGGCTATCCGCTACGCAAGCAATTTCATCAACGACTTGTACGAAAAGGCAGAAATCAAGGACAACCGCTATATCTATTTCTAAGAAACAGAGGTTATCAAATATCAAAGCTGTGGATGTATCTTCCTACATCCACAGCTTTTTTTATACAAATACGATACTAAAACAAGATTTCCCGTCACTTTGGTAGGAACTTCATACTCGTTGAGAATCATTGGATTACGGTGAATTTTCTCAGTGAAGTATTACTTTATGCAAAAAATCCACCGAATTAGCAGCAAAGAGCCGAGGTATTAGCTGTAACACAACGCAACACTAGCTTTTCCACATATTGTGGAAAACATCTTCCACATAATGTGGAGAATCTCTTCCACAATATGTGGAAGAAAAATTCAACAGTATGTGGAAGAGCGAATTATCCGGTGCTTTACAGCTAATTTGACGGCTATCCACAGCTAATTCTACGGTGCTTTTATCCTAATCATAAAAGAACATGAGTTAACTAACGTTCTTTCAGGCGTTTTATATTTCGCCTTTTCCAAAAGAGCAGAAAGTTCAAGTCATATCGTTAAACATGAACGAGAACAGCACATTTATGTCAGCCACGTGTCTTATATTCTTGGTGTCTGGCATATCTTTATGATGCGAGATATGACGTAGATGATAAGCCCGTAGCAAGGAGCGATGATCATACATTTGATTCCGCCACAAAGTACTGCCATTGAAATATCGCCAGCCTGCTGTATATCATTACAAGCTCAATGGGCAAAAATCCAAAATGTAATCATAAAAAAGGTGGATGCGACAGAAACCGCATCCACCTTTTTTATGATTAGTATCTGATGGGATTATTCCCATTCAGGAACCGGTTGATTCAAAAGATACTTCACGAAGTGGTCGTACATCTTATGGAATTCAAATGTTCCACCAAGGCTGTGAGTCTTGCCCGGGAGATAAAGCTGCTCGAAGTTCTTGTTGGCCTTCATCAAAGCGGCAACTACCTGAAGAGTTGAGGTTGGGTCTACATTGTCGTCCAATTCACCATTGATCAGCAACAACTTGCCTTTCAGGAGGTGTGCATTGTCCACATTGGAAGAAGCACTGTACGATTCATCAAGCGGGTAGCCCATCCACTGTTCATTCCACCATACCTTGTCCATACGATTGTCGTGGCAACCGCAAAGGGCAACAGCCACCTTATAGAAATCGTTGTGGAAAAGCAACGCAGCCATAGCATTCTGACCACCGGCAGACCAACCATAGATACCTACCTTGTCAAGGTCCATATACGGATACTTCTTGCCAGCAGCCTTCATCCAAGCGATTCTGTCAGGGAAACCGGCATCCTTCAAGTTCTTCCAGCATACATCGTGGAAAGCCTTGGAACGATTGTAAGTACCCATACCATCGATAGAAACAACGATGAAACCAAGTTCGGCCACCTTAGTAATCAAGTGGTTGGCCGGACGGAAGTCCTTCACTACGTGGCTGTCGTGAGGACCTGCATAAATCATTTCAATGACCGGATAAGACTTTGACGGGTCAAAGTTAGACGGACGGTGGATAGTTCCCCAGATGTCTGTCTTGCCGTCACGTCCCTTGGCGCAGAACACTTCCGGCATTACCCAACCCTTTGCAGCCAGGTCGGTAACGTCAGACTTTTCGAGTTCAGCTACTACAGAGCCGTCTGAAGTACGCTTCAACAAGCTGACTGCCGGGAAGTCAGGACGAGAATAAACGTCTACAAAGTAGTTGCGGTCCTTGGAGAACTTGACAATATGGTTACCGTTTTCAGGAGTCAAGTCGGTAAAGCCCTTACCATCGATGCCGACGCGGCAATAGTGTACATTGTATGGGTCTTCGTCAGCCACAAATCCTGAAGCGGTGAAATAGATGACACCATTTTCTTCGTCTACGTAATCGACATTGCGAACCACCCATTCACCCTTGGTAATCTGATGCTTGATTTGTCCCTTGTTGTCATGCAGATAAATGTGACGCCATCCATCGCGTTCAGAAGCCCAAATCATTTCCGCTCCGTCCTTCAAGTCTTCACGGATTCGGTTGTTATAGTAGAAGAAGGTCTCTACCTGTTCATCGGCCAAGTGAGTGATGGCACCTGTTTCGGCATTCACCTCTCCCACTACATAGCGCTGGTGGCCACGTTGGTTGAATTCGAAAGTGAAGGCACGGCTGTCGGCTCTCCAACCAGTGAGATAGAGCGAGAACTGGTTGGCATACAAATCTGTATCGAGAGCGATTTGCTTGCGTGATTCTACGTCAAACAAAACAGGAAGTGAGGTAGAAAGCACATCGCCTGGCTTGGCGTAATCTCTCCACTGAAGGATAGGTTGCTTCTGAGTGGAAGGAGCCGATTCAATGAGTGGGATGCGTCTTTCTTCCACATCATTCACCTTGACTGTGGCAAGCTTGCGGGAGTCGGGCGACCAGCTCAACGACCACTGATTATAATACAATTTTTCACTGCCGTCCATGGTCAAGGCAATTTCTTCCTTAGGAGCCTTTTCATCTGCATTCACCGGCGAAATATACACATTGTAGCCCTTGATGTAGGCTTCCCATTTACCATCAGGAGAAGTCAAAGGCTTCACTTCTCTTTCCGGTCTGCGTCTCTGCGGCATTCTGCTTGAGTTATCAGCCAAAAGCTGTTCGGACAATTCCTTCGGCTTCTTGGGAAGATGGCGTACAAGGTCTTTCTTTTCAGCGGCCTTATACTTCTTGCCTGTTTCAGCATTTACCAGATAATAGAAATCGCCGTCCTTTTCATGGTTCTTGTACCAGAAATAGTGCGAATCACCCAACCAATAGGGAGTCACTGCAGCGGAATAGACGTAGTTGGAATAACTCATCACGTCGTCTGCTCTCAGATAATCCTTGTAGGTCACTTGTGCGGAAGCATCGATGCTACCAAGAGCTGTTGACAAAGCCAACAAGCCCGAAATGAACAACAGTTTATGTTTCATGTTAGATTTGATTATGCCGGGCTCAATCCACAATAGGTTTGAACCCGAACCGGTTAACAATGATTTTAATTTTTTGTAAAAGTAAAGATTTATTTTAGAAAAAGCGCTATTCGAAGTAAGTTTTTAGGAAATAATCACTTATCAGCACGAATAACCCTCACATATCCTTCCTTCCGAGGCTTGGCAGGAGCAGGTTCGCCATCCGGATAGCCGAGCGACAAGGCACCGATGCCTACCAAGCCATCGGGCAAGCCCCATTGCTTCATCAGTTCCTTTCCTTCTGCTGTCGCAAACATTTCACGCTCGCGATGAATCCAGCAACTGCCCAATCCCAAGGCATGCGCAGCAAGCATCATGTTTTCAAGTACCAAAGCGGCATCGTACACTCCGTTGGCGAAATCTTCGGGCACAAAGACCAGCACATAAGTCGGTGCATCGTAATAGGGATTGGTCGTCACGCCCATCACGTCTGCATTCATCTTAGCCAAGCGTTTCAGCAGTCCTTCTTCCTGTACGGCCACAATGAAGGGTGACTGAAGTCCTCGGGAGGTCGGTGCATACGTACCGGCTTCGAGCACGGCATTCAGTTGTTCATCGGTAATTTGCTCGGGTTTGTAGCATCGGCAGCTGCGACGGGTACGAATGATTTCCAAGAAATTTGTTTCCATATTCTTTTAAAATTTTAGGCACGGATTACGCGGATTTCACGGAAAAGATAATGCAAATACACATTAAAAAACCGTGTCAATCCGTGCAATCCGTGCCTTCTAAACTACAAATGATACTAATCAGTTGTTTTCCGGACGAAGCTTGCGAACGGTTACAGCAGTCTGCCACATTTCGCTTTCGCGGAGAGCCTTCAATTCTTCTTCCAGCTTTTCACGATAGTCAGGCTTGGAGTTGCTGTCGATAGAAATCTGAGCTTCGTTACCACACTTCACGTTGGCATACAATTTTTCAACCACCGGCTTGATAGCATCGTGGAACGGGCCCATCCAGTCGAGGGCACCACGCTGAGCGGTAGTAGAGCAGTTGGCATACATCCAGTCCATACCGTTCTTGGCAAACAACGGCATCAATGACTGAGTCAGTTCTTCTACGGTTTCGTTGAACGCTTCTGATGGTGTGTGACCATTTTCACGCAATACTTCGTACTGAGCCAAAAGCAAGCCCTGGATAGCTCCCATCAACGAACCACGTTCACCTGTCAAGTCAGATGTAGCTTCGCGGATGAAAGTTGTTTCGAACAAGTATCCAGAACCGATACCGATACCCAATGCAATGGTTCTATCCATAGCACGGCCGCTTGCATCCTGATAGATAGCGTAAGAAGAGTTCAATCCACGACCTTCGAGGAACATGGTACGGAGAGATGTACCCGAACCCTTAGGAGCCACCATGATTACGTCGATATCTGTTGGAGGAACTACGCCTGTACGGTCATTCCAAGTAATGGCAAAACCATGAGAGAAGTAAAGAGCCTTGCCCGGAGTCAAATAAGGCTTGATAGTAGGCCATACAGACATTACCGCAGCATCACTCAACAAGCACATAACGATAGTAGCCTTTTCACAAGCTTCTTCAATGCCGAAGAGGGTTTCACCCGGTACCCATCCGTCAGCTACAGCTTTTTCATAAGTCTTGCCCGGACGCTGTCCAACGATTACATTGAAACCGTTGTCGCGAAGGTTCAAAGACTGGCCAGGACCTTGTACACCATAACCGATAACCGCGATGGTTTCGTTCTTCAATACTTCACGTGCCTTTTCCAATGGAAATTCTTCACGGGTCATCACATTCTCGATGACGCCACCAAAATTTAATTGTGCCATAATACTTTAATTTTTTAAAAGTGACTAGTGACTAGTGATTAGTGACTAGAGACTAGTACTTACTTAATTTATTATTATAATTTGTTACTTATTCCTTGTGAGAAGTCAACTTTTCCATATTCAATATTCACTATTCACCAACACCACCTTGCTGCGCACTACCACTTCGTTTGAAGCCTTACGCACTTCAATATCAATGCTTCCGTCTTCCTTTTCTTCCTTGTAGAACAATAAGGTATCGCCGTAATAGCTCTCTGCCACATAGGCCATCTCGAAACGCTTGATCTGCTTGTCCTTGAACGTTTCCATCGGGAAAAGGTCGAGGATATGCTCGATGTATTTGATGCTGTTCACGTGTCCGTTGATGTCAATATCGCTATACTTGGTCTGATATTCAACGGCGGAAACTTCCTGTGTCACTTTGATGCGTCCCGGCTTGGAAATGGGGCATTCCTTGTCGCAGATGTATTCGCTGATGTTACCTCCATGCAAAGTCAACAAATCGGCCGGCTTACGGCTCTGCATACTGATCATCGCCCACACCGAACGGGCATACCCTATCGTCTTGCCATCCTTATTTTTCAGTTCAAAGTTACGGTCGGTAAACAAACGATATACATTTTCCACCCACGTCTGTATGCTGAAATCTTCGTACTGACGAGGCATATCCTCCAATTCGATAGCCAATCTTGAAAGCACCCAGGTATATTGGTTTTCATTGATCTCGGCGATGCCGAAACCTCTTTCCGCCGCATGGAAACCGGCGCAGTTCAGCAGATGATTGCCCAATACGCCCATCGTCAGCTTTCCCATGAAGTCAACATGGAAAGGTTCCGCCACGAATTTGTAGTTTCCTATCTTAGCGTCATTCATGGTTGTCCTCCTTCTTTTGCTGACGATATTGTTCTTCGCGCATGTCCAGATATTCACTAACCCGTTCGAAGCAACTGGTTGTTATCGCTACCCTTCCCGAACGCACAAACTGAAGCACACAATTCTGGGCACGAAGTTCATCGTACAATGCGGTAATCTCTTCGCTCATGCCATTCTTTTCGACAATACAGAATACGGGATTCACTTCGACAATGCGTGCACTATGGCGACGGACTATCTTCGAAGCCATCGGATTTCCCTGAAATTCAGGAGTAGACACCTTGTAGAGGGCTATCTCATGCTGATAGATTTCCGCATCGGTGAAATAATTGGCTTGAAGCACATCAATCTTGCGTTCAATCTGTTTCACCACCTTTTCAATGATATCCTGGGTAGTCCAGGCGGTGATGGTATATTTATGTACACCGGGGATGGACGATGCCGACACATTCAAGCTTTCAATGTTTATCTGTCGGCGGGTAAATACAGCGGTTACCTGATTCAGCAAACCAGCAATATTTTCCGAATGTACGATGATGGTATATAAAGACTTTATAGACCCACCTAAATCCTCCCTGTGAGGGAGGACTTGCATGGTGGGTTCTGTATTCTTAGTTTCTTTATTCATATCAATATCTATATTATTAAGTCCTCCCTGGAGGGAGGATTTAGGTGGGTCTTCTTTAACACTCCAACAACATTTCGTTAACGGTGCCTCCCGGAGGCGTCATCGGCATGACATTGCCTTCTTCCACCACACAGGTTTCCAGAAGGAACGGACCGTCGGCAGCCAGCATCTCACGGATGGCATCCTGCAATTCCTCGCGTTTCATCACCCGACGAGCCGGAATGCCGTATGCTTCGGCTATCTTCATATAGTCGGGATTCACCATCGGGGTGAATGAATAGCGACGTCCGAAAAACATGGCCTGCCACTGACGAACATTACCCAAATAGTTGTTGTTCATCAATATCATCTTTACCGGCGCCTGTTGTTCCATGATAGTACCCAGTTCCTGAAGGTTCATCTGCAATCCACCATCTCCCATGAAGGCACAAACCGTTCTGTCCGGACGACCGAAAGTGGCACCAATAGCAGCCGGAACACTGAATCCCATTGTACCCAATCCACCGGAAGTGACAATACTCCGGTTGCGGGTATACTTGAAGTAACGGGCAGCCATCATCTGGTTCTGACCGACATCTGTCACTAAGACAGCTTCATTGCGAGTCGCCTCGCTGACGGCACGTACCACTTCGCCCATATTCAAAGGACCGGTTTTCGGACAGACTTCCTTTTCAATGACCCGTGTATATTCGGTTTCTTCGTATTCTTTGAAGCTGTCTATCCACTCGGTATGTTTCTTTTCTTCCAACAAAGCGGTCAACATGGCCAGGGTCTTCTTGCAATTACCCAGTACGGGAATGTCCACCTTCACGTTCTTGTTGAATTCCGAGGGGTCTATATCCAGATGGATAATCTTCGCCTGCTTGGCATAAGTGGCCAGGTTACCAGTCACACGGTCATCAAAGCGCATTCCGACAGCAATGAGCACATCGCATTCATTGGTCTTTACATTCGGGCCCAAATTACCATGCATACCCAACATTCCTTTGTTCAAAGGATGGCTGGAAGCAATGGCCGACAATCCAAGCAAGGTACATCCGCAAGGGATGTCCCCTTTTTCAAGGAAAGCACGGAGTTCTTCCTGGGCATTGCCCAACTCCACGCCCTGTCCTACCAATACAAATGGTTTCTTCGCCCAATTTATCATATCGGCAGCCTTTTGGATAGCCTGCTCGTCAATAGTCGGGTCCGGATCATAAGTACGGATAAAGTCAAGTTCTACCGGTGCATAATCCACCATCTCTGTTTGGGCATTCTTGGTAAAGTCGAGCACCACCGGGCCGGGACGACCGCTCTTGGCGATATAGAAAGCCCGGGCTACCGCCCAAGCCACATCTTCGGCCGAACGAATCTGATAGCTCCACTTGCTGATAGGTTGGGTTACCCCCACCAAATCGACTTCCTGGAATGCATCGGTACCCAACAAGTTTACCGGTGTCTGACCGGCAATGACCACAATCGGGGTACTGTCTATCATGGCGTCTGCCACCCCTGTAATGGTGTTGGTAGCACCTGGACCACTGGTCACAAGACACACACCCACTTCTCCCGACACACGGGCAAAGCCTTGTGCCGCATGGGCAGCTCCCTGTTCGTGACGCACCAAGATGTGGTTCAACTTATCCCGATGTCCATATAATGCATCGAAAGTCGGCATGATGCTACCACCGGGGTAACCGAACAAAGTCTTTACCCCCTGGTGTTCCAACGAACGCATCAGCGCTTCCGCTCCTGTTATTCTTTCTTTCATTCGAATTTATGATTTATGAATTATGAATTATGAATTATGATTTCTGGCTTATCATTCGGAATGAGTATTTATCCACGAATCAAAAATCAGAAATCAGAAATCAAAAATCAATCTATGATTCTCACTCCACCTTTATCTGCCGAGCTTACCATGCTGGCGTAAGCACGGAGACTCTTTGAAACCACTCGTTCACGAGTCACGGGTGTCATCGGACGGGCAGCCAATTCTTCATCGCTCAACCGTACGTTGATAGAGCGGTTAGGAATATCTATTTCAATGATGTCACCATCGACAATCTTTCCGATATTACCACCAGCAGCCGCTTCAGGAGAAATATGGCCGATACTCAAGCCCGAAGTACCACCACTGAAGCGTCCGTCGGTAATGAGCGCACATTCCTTACCCAAGTGTTTGCTCTTGATGTACGAAGTGGGATACAACATTTCCTGCATACCCGGTCCACCCTTCGGACCTTCGTGGGTAATGACCACCACATCGCCACTGACTACCTTACCGCCCAAGATACCGTCACAAGCGGCTTCCTGTGAGTCAAATACCTTAGCAGGACCGGAGAACTTCCAGATGCTTTCATCCACACCGGCCGTCTTCACCACGCATCCGTCCTGAGCAATGTTACCTTTCAATACGGCCAAACCGCCATCTTTGCTATAGGCATGTTCAAGGTCGCGGATACAACCTTCTGCACGGTCGGCATCCAATGCCTGGTAGTAAGTCGTTTGAGAACCGAGTTGGATATTGAATTTGTTGGCCGGAGCACTGGTGTAGATACGCCATGCATCGGCATCCACCCCAACCTTGCTGATGTTATATTTAGTTATCGCTTCTTGAAGAGTCATGCCATCCACCCTACAAACGGAAGTATCGAGCAAGCCGCCCTTCGATAATTCATACAGAATATTCAAGATACCACCGGCACGGTTCACATCCTGAATGTGATACTTCTGGGTGTTGGGAGCCACTTTACAAAGGCAAGGCACCCGACGCGAGAGCATATCAATGTCGTCCATGGTGAAATCCACACCCGCCTCATTGGCTATGGCCAACAAGTGAAGGACGGTATTGGTAGAACCTCCCATCGCAATATCCAGTGTCATGGCATTGAGGAATGCTTCACGGGTAGCAATGCTCTTCGGAAGGACACTTTCGTCGCCTTCTTCATAATATTTGTAGGCGTTCTTCACAATCAGTGCCGCCGCATCCTTGAAGAGTTGTGTACGGTTGGCATGAGTGGCAAGGATGGTCCCGTTGCCCGGCAAAGCCAAACCGATAGCTTCGTTCAGACAGTTCATTGAGTTAGCGGTAAACATCCCCGAACAACATCCGCATCCGGGACAGGCATGGTTCTCAATCTGAGCCACGTCTTCATCGCTCACGCTTTCATCGGCACTCTTGATCATCGCATCAATCAAGTCCAGATGCTGGCCGTTCCATTCACCGGCTTCCATCGGTCCGCCCGAAACGAATACCGTAGGAATATTCAGTCGCATGGAAGCCATCAGCATCCCCGGAGTAATCTTGTCACAATTCGAGATGCACACCATGGCATCCGCCTTGTGGGCATTCACCATGTATTCCACCGAGTCGGCAATGATGTCACGGCTGGGCAATGAATAGAGCATGCCGTCGTGTCCCATGGCGATACCGTCGTCCACCGCAATGGTATTGAATTCGGCGGCGAAGCATCCTAACTTCTCTATCTCCGCCTTCACCATCTGTCCTATTTCATGCAAGTGTGTATGCCCCGGCACGAATTGAGTGAACGAGTTCACGATAGCGATGATAGGCTTTCCAATCATTTCACGCTTCATGCCGTTGGCCACCCACAGGGCACGCGCTCCGGCCATTCGTCGGCCTTGTGTACTGAATGCACTTCGTAATTGATGTTTCATTTTCAGATTCTCCTTTTAATTCAAAAAGCCTCTCCCAACATGTGAGAAAGGCTTCTGTTCTTTATTTCCTGTTAACAACTAACACACACAACCTTTCTCACCTCTTGATGTGACCACCACGACGCGAATAATGTGCAACACTGATAGGTTATGTAAAGTTGTCATACTTTCTTTCATTTCTTACGATTGCAAAGGTAAGCCGTTTTTCTTAATTAGCAAACACTTTATTCTTTTTTTTTCAATTAAATCATAATTTGTAAGAGAAATCGCCGTTTTTCAAAACAAATTATAAGAATCGGTGCATTACTTCTCGCCCACGGATGATACGGATACAATGGATGACCACCGATTTCATGGATTTGAAGCCCCATTATAGTAATCATAATTAGGTAATAATATAGCAGTTGACACTATTTGTCATCCAGAACGGAACGAAGTGTAGTGAAGGATCTCGGAAGCACAAAGTGGGTGTTATCGAGATTTTTCACTTCGTTCAACAACACGTCTTCGCTTCGCTCTGAATGACAGTATGTGTTCACTTGTATATCATTGCCAAATTTTTCGTATCTTTGCGCCACCAAGCAAGAAAACAATCAAAAAGAAAGAAGAATATGGAAAACAAGTACATTACTGTAGCCTACAAGCTTTATACGCTTCAGGACGGCAAGGAAGAACTGATTGAAGAAGCTCCCGTAGCTCATCCCTTCCAGTTCATTTCCGGATTGGGAACTACCCTCGAACGTTTCGAAAACGAAATTGTGCCCTTGAACCAAGGTGACAAGTTTGACTTCCAGATACCTTGCGAGGAAGCCTACGGCGAATACATGCCGGAAGGTGTACGCACTGTGTCCAAGGAAATGTTCACCATCAACGGCGTATTCGACAACGACCACATCTACCCTGGCAGCGTCGTTCCTCTCCAAGACAATGAAGGACACCATTTCAACGCTACCATCACCGATGTAACCGCTACCGAAGTGACCGTTGACCTCAACCATCCGCTTGCCGGAAAGGATTTGACATTCAGAGGAGAAGTCGTGACATCACGCCCGGCTACCAACGAAGAAATCCAAGGCATGCTGAACATGTTGAGTGGCGAAGGTTGCGGCTGTGGATGTTGCGGTGGCGATTGTGAAGGAGGATGTGACGAACACGGATGTGGCGGACATTGCCACTAATTGAAGGAGGAGTTAAAGGGAGATAGAGGGAGATAATCGCTTCGCTCCTTGAGGAGATAAAGGCCAATAGTCTTGTTGATGAATACAAATGTATTGGCCTTTATCTCCTTTTATCTACTTTAACTACCTGAATTTTATAACAAAAGCGAATCAAATAGCTACGAAATACCCCTGTCCCCCTCCACAAACGACTGGGCAACGTCCATTCCCAATTGTCAACCGACAGGACTTTCCCCGACGGGCGGTACACTTCCCTGACGATTCCCACAACATCGGCCACCTGACAACGCTCGAAAGAAGCATACACTCCATCTCCTTGAATCAACAGATTGTCTCCCTCCCGACGGAGGATGCGATGCAACACATGACTTCCACGATAACGGAAAAGCACCACATCCATCGGTTTCAGGTCTTTTGCCTCGCAAGGGCACAACAACACTTCATCGCGTTCGTTACGCAACAACGGGAACATGGAGTTTCCCTTCAAGCGGAAGCGTACCGGCCTTCCGGCGGCTATCTCCGCCTCTACTCCTGCAAAGAACAGGTTATTTGGAATGGTCTTCATCGGCAAACACAGTTTGGCAGGACAAACGGGCGGCATCTCCATCCGGCAAGCAGGCCAAATGATAACAAGGAACTTTTGAAAGAATACCGTTCAGCGTTTGGCTCACCCCATCATACAAAGTTTCGTCGTAGGCAAACTCGGGAGCACACGAAGGATGGAGGGCTCCTACCGATTGAAGGACGGAGAGCTTGCGGATTTCATTGAAAGGAGCCTGCGTCAAGCGTACACAGCCCTTCAGTTCGTAACGCTCCGCTTTGTAACAAGGCGTCTTTCCACTCCACGGACTTCCATACGCCCACACCTTTCCGTCTTCCACCCGTATCATGGGACTGTCATCGTTCAGCAACACCGCACCGGGGATATGCTCACGCCACAAGCGGGTGTGCGTACTCTTCCCCGTACCGCTTTCGCCCAAGAACAGCACCGCCTTGTCGTTATATATAATACAACTGCTATGTAAAGCCAAGGTATCTTTCCGACAGGTCATCAATCCATAGCCCACCCACAAAGCAAAGCGAAGGAGATAAGGCTCCATGTTGCCACACAAGCTGACCACATCGGTTCCTGTCTCTGTCCACAAATAGAGGCTTTCCCTGCCTTCGGGCGACAGGACAAGCAGATACCCCTGCTCCGTAGTGCCGAACGAGCCTTTCACATCTTCATACTCCAAGGTATATTGCACCTTCGCGAAGGAAGGAGCTGTTTCGCCCGTTACAAACTCAAAGTCCGCCGCTCCGTCTTTTTCCACCAAAAAAGGACGGAATCCCGGCAATTGGTCAATCCCTTCTTTCAACGTCTCTGCAAAAGCCAAGCGATGTCCGGCTATTTCATAAAATCTATTCACGTCGTTTTCAATCAATGGTTATTACTCGGTCACAATACGACAAGGAACTTTCCCTGTGCGCAATGGAAAGGATGGTGAGCCCCGGAAAATCCGTCCGCAACAAAGCCAGCATGTCGTTGATGTCTTTTTCCGTGTCGTTGTCAAGCGCAGAAGTGGCCTCATCCAGCAAGATGATTTCGGCTTGCTTGTACAAGGCACGGGCAATGCCGATGCGTTGGCGTTGGCCACCGGACAACCGGCCGCCATATTCTCCCAAAGCGGTATCGATACCTTCCGGAAGTGTCTGCACCCATTCGTACAGACAAACCTGTTTCAATATCTGCATTATCTTTTCCTTGTCTATATCCTTGCATCCCAAAGCGATGTTTTCGGCCAACGAACCCTGGAAGATGAACACATCCTGTTGCACATATCCGGTCTTCCGAAGCCAGGCGGGCTGCACCTCGGAGGTCAACGGCACCCCGTCAATCCGGATTTCCCCCTGTTGGGGAGTCAGGAAGCCTAACAGAAGATTGAACAACGTGGATTTGCCCACGCCGCTACATCCCCGGAAGCCGATGTATTCCCCCTTGCGGATGCAGCAATTGAAATCATGCAACACTTCCCCACCCTCTCCGTAGCTATAAGTCAGGTTGCAGGTTTCCAGTGCTTTTTCAAATGCGAGCGGAGTCTCTTCCTCCGGCCGAGGGTCCGCATCCTTCAATCCGTCTTCCACAATCTGCAAGGCATTGGCATTGTTCTGTATGAGTGTCCATCCCGAAAGGATGCCCTTCAAGGCCGGCAACAGACGGAAGGCAGCCACGGCAAAGATGCCGACCAACGCCTTCACATCTCCCGTACCCAAGACCGCCAGCAGGGTAAGCCCTACAATCACCGAAAGTTCGGAAAGGAAACTCGGCAACCGCCCGATTGTCTCCATCTTCATGCGGTTGGCCGTTATCTGCTCCAGCCCCTCCTTGAAGGAATCCTTCATGGCATAGAAGGCTTCATTCACTTCGAGTTCGGCAAATCCGCCGAAGGTTTCATTCACCACTCGCGTCTGCTTCCGGCGGGCATCCAGCTCCAACTTGCCGAATTCGCGTACATGCTTGCGGATGGCAAACAGATAAATCAGCATGAAAGGCAGGAAGGAAACAAACAATATCAGGGCGGTAAACCAATCGTACACCAACAAGGCAATCAGCACCATCCCTATCAGCAAGCCGTCGCCGGCCATCCGAAGCAACGGTGCAAGAATGTTCAAGCTGAAGGCATAACAGATGAAGTTCACCTCATAGCCGAGGCGGTTGACGCCTTGTTCGCGGATGAACAGCAAGCCCCGGCGGTAATAGGCGGTGAAGAGCGAGAAGCTCAACCGCTTGTAGAGGTCGAGCAGATAGTGCTGCTGGAAACGGGAGAACAAGGTAATCAGCACACTTTTCAGTACAATCACCCCCACGGCCAACAAGCAGAACCCGATGGCGGCACGTTGCTGTTCCCCTCCTTCGAGCAAGAGATAAAGCACCGGAAGTAGTGCGGCCAACCCGATAAAGTCGAGCAAGGCCGACAAGAAGACGGCTCCTACCACCTTCGTGCCTTTCTTCCGTTCCTCGGGGAGCAACAAGCCCCAAATGCGTCCAATCATCATCCTCTCATCAATATCGTTTTAGGTTTACGGATATGGACTACTATCGACTCCCATATTCTCCGCCACAAGGAGTGGTCAAATATCATGGCTTGCATCCGATGGATGTACAACAGGCGTTTGGTCTTGTAGCGCAGGATAGCGAACACGCCCTTCACCGGCACTCCTCCATGAGGCGGATAGAGCGGATGCATCATCTGTTCGTACACGATGCTTACCATCGGTTCGCCGCCCTTCACGGGAATATCCATATCCAGCAAGCGGTTGCACAGATGGGTCAGCGCACAGATGAAGTCCAACAGGCGTTCGTCGGTCACTTCCTTGGGCAGACACCAGCCGTATTTCTTCAGCAGGAAGGCCCAGTCGAGCAGATGGTGCAAGCGGATGCCGTTGCCAAAATGCTGGGCGGCATGGAAAGTCAGAAACAAGGCATTGAACTCCGGCGAAGGGATGTGGACCTGATAGATTCCTCCACACAGCTTCACTTCACGGGGGTTCAGCAACGTGTGGAGCAGCTCGTTCATCGGAGCGGCCAGCTTGTAGCGAAACACATCGAGGAAGGTCTTGTGATTCTCGACGGGGATGCCTTTATAATAGAAGTTGCTATGCTTGGGCGAATGGTCGGTCTCCACATCGATGCCCTGCTTCTTCATCAGTTCATCGGCCAGCCGGTTGGCTTCCTGATCACTGATGATGCTCTTTACGGCCGACCAGGTGTAGATGTCAATGTCGCCTCCTTCGCGATGGGCAGGGACGGGATAGTAAGTCGAAAGCCCCACGCCCTTCAGTTGCACCATGGCAATGTTGTTCTGGGCATAGAAGTCCTGCAAGTCGGCCACCGTGCCGCAATAGCGTTCATACTTCTCTTCGTAGCTCTGCACGGCCAGTCCCCAAGTCAGTTTCAAGGCTCTGGGCGGCACGCATCCGGCATCCTGAAGGGCGATGCCATCCCATGCCAAGGCCATCACTCCGTGGGTGGAGGCCAGTTTGTAGCATTGCTGCCAGTCCTCGTCCGTACACGATTTCCAGCACACCTCGGTTCCGGCGTTGCCATGCAAGGCTGCCTTCAGCAAGGCGAAGAGCATCTTTTCCGCCGTCGTCATCGGTAAGCTATTCATGCCGTCATTCGATGATGATGTTACACTTCTTCAGGGCTTCAATCCAGGCGGAGGCATCTTGTCCGGCCTGTCCTTCACCGATGCCATACACATTGGTAAGGATGTTGGCGGCATCGTCCAGTTCAAAGTCCTTGCCGGAGAGGTTTTCCCACAACAGGCGTGCCGATGCATTGAGCGAAATGATTCGGGTCAAGTCGGTTTCCGATGCGCCCTGATTCACCACGATGGTTTCTCCCGCTATTTCGCGTAGTTTGTAATTTGTACCGATTCTCATTCTTTTATCTATTAATTATTCGTTTTGCAAAGATATAATCTTTTTGAAATTCGCCACAGCGTATAAGTAGTTTTTTTCCGTGTGGATGATGGCATGCTGATTAATTTTTACCACTGAGTACACGGAGTTCCACAGAGTTTTTTATTTTTCATCCGCAGATTACGCCGATGACGCAGATTCTTTATTATAGAACTCAGAGACACGGAAACACAGAGTTTATTACTTGTTCACCACAGATTACACGGAATGTATTCACCAACCTGAAAGGTTGTACTTCTTTATTAGCCGGGGGCTTTCAAGCCTCCGGTGTCGACGATTCGCACGCACGGAACAGTCTGAAAGACTGAACATTCCCATTCACGAGGTTCAGCCTTTCAGGCTGATGGGAGGAGAAAGGTCCACCTCCATTCCACGGGTTTGAAAACCCGCGGCTATTCATAGTTCAGCCTTTCAGGCTGTGCAATCTGTGATGAATCATCCCATCCGCATGGCAGATTAAAAAATCCGCGTCATCAGCGAAATCTGCGGATGAAAAATTAAAAACTCTGTGGGACTCCGTGTACTCTGTGGTGGGTCATCCCATCCGCATGGCAAATTAAAAAATCAACGCATTAAGCCATCCTGACACTTTTGACAGATGTTTTTACCTAGTTTAAATTGAAGGTGCTGACCAAATTCTGTAGCAGATACATTATTAAGCATCCTGCCTCTCCCTCGGGAAACTCCCCTATAAAACAAAATGGAAGAGAGAGGGGATGATAAAAAAGGCTGCACCGAAGTGCAACCTTTAGGAGATTATTTTAGGGGGATGGGTTATGCTGGTTCGTACCATTTATCTGGAGCGATTGCTGCACCTGTAGGACCATCCATAATGATGGCAGCACCATTGGTTACTTTTTCTTTGTAGGTATCGTAAGGTCCAAATTCGCGAACATAGTAATAGGTTTCATTAGATACCGAAAATTGAATGAAATCACTATCAGCATCTGGTTCATAACTACTATCAACAGCAGCATAGATAGAAATACCATCAGTATTAGGATGTACCCAGCAAGGTTTGTAATAATTACCAACAGCTACTTGATTCAACTCGATGCCACTGGATGTAATAGTACCTCCTGAATAAGCTATAAGGCCTCCTACGCCGACTTCACCTCCATCGGATAATTTACCTTCATCTTCTTCCTCGTCATCCGATAAATTCTTGATAGTGAATTGGGCTACTTGTGGCACCATCATAATGTTTAGTGCCAATACATAGCCATCCTCTTCATTTCCTGAAATCTCGAAGGAACCATCCTCGCAAGTCATAATACATTCGCCTTTACCTTCTCCTACTGCATTCGACACAATCCTGAGAGTTTCCGGAACATTACCAAGTAGTGTCACATCCTGTTCCGGGATAGACGCTCTTGTTGCCGGTGTGGAGTCTCCGTTTTCGGGATATACTTCGCCAGAAGATAAATAGATGGCTTTCAGGTTACCATTATCTCCTAATTCAGTTTTTAGGTTTCCTATGAATTCGGACACTTTATAATCATATATTGCGTCAAATTCCTCACCATCGTATATATAATAGGAGGCTTGCCATTCTCTTGAATAACCTTCATAGTACAAATGAACAAAAGCACCAAAGTAATTGTTAAGCACTACTACCACCTCTTCATCACCTTCCCAACCTTGGCGAGGAGCGCGAGTATCTTCGCCAAAGCCCGGCTTATCCATATTTACCACTACCTTAACGGCCTTCTTTTCGCTCACTTGGATAGCATCCTCTTCCTGGCTGCATCCGGTAAAGGCAAGCACAAGGGCTGCCAATGCAAAAAATATCTTTTTCATTTCTTCTTGTTTTAAGTTGTTAAACACTCGGATTAGCCCCAATTTTGTTCTCCATCATCACCACCAAAAGGCGTGAATGCCGGTACACCGGATACGGCAAATCCCTTTTCCACTTCCACTTCGATGACCTCTACCAGAGGCGCTTCGTAATTCAAAATTTCATTTCTGTTCATACCTCAACTAATATTTATGTGTTAATAATCGATGTTACTTTCGGAGTATTCATCCGCTCAACTGCTGATGAAACCGATGGATATCCGTCGGGCTTTTACTTATAATTTACCTTTTGCTTGAATTGAGACTTCTGACGCATGTCGTAGCTTCCCCAACTGCCACCCTGGTAGTTTTGCCACAACATCTGATGAGAGACAAAATATTCATCACCCTCCTTGACGATAACGTCAACATCCATGCTGCGGTGGTCGGTGCGGTTGAAGTTGTTGGGGTCGGTATAGACATGCCAGTCACTTTCCACTACAATGGCTTTCACGAACGAAGCACCAAACTTAGCCTTGGCTTGTGCGGTAGCCTGATTCTTAATCTCGGCCGATACGGCAGCTTCCTTAGGCATGTCCACCGGAGTCGAGCCTGAAGTTTGAACGACATTGAGCCAATCCTGATAATACTGTTGATACATCAACTTGTAGTCATCGTCCATATCCAAGTAAATGTCATCGTTCTTGCGGTTTGAAGTGAAGCGTTCGCGTTCAATATCGCTTTTCATCAGCCGGTATTGTTTGAAAAGAAGATTGAAAGCATCGGCGATGCGACCTTCGGTTTGCGCCTGTTTTGCTTCATTCATGGTTTGCTGCATCGCGCTACGGATTACTTCATAAGAAGTGTTATCCATGAATGCACCGTATGCATCGTCACCATCAATGGTTTTCCAACGCTTCAAACGGGCTTTTTCCGACTCCAACAAGTTGATTTGTGTGCCGTCATTGAGGAGAAGCTTGCGCATATCCGACATGCCGGTATATTCTTCCGTCCATCCCAATCGGGTCAATTTATAAGGCACCGTGTGTACATTAGAGCTTAAAGCCAGAATTTCATAGGCGAGTCGTGCACGAATGTAGCATCTATAGCCTTCCACGTCATTGGGATGAGTGATGAAATAAGAGAAATAGGCTACCAACGGATATTCCGTAACATGCACCTGCTTCAACCCTCTGGTCGGTGATTGATAATCGAAGAATTCAAACAACCAATAGTGCTGGTCGTCATTAGGCAAGTTGCCCAATTCAATCCATTTGTCGTAATACTCCTTCACTTTCGGATTGTTGATGTCGTAGAGAGGTGCATTGACGGGGTCGTCCACCGGCTGATAGATAAATGTCTCGGGCTTGAGCTGGAGAGTACCTCCCTGCTGGTCAGCGGCCTCTGGCTGAACATTGCTCTCTGTTGTAGTGTTATTGGCAGCCTCCTCCGACTCGTTTTCACTTCCAACGGTTATTTCCACATTCAATGCCTTCTTGGCTTTCTTAAGCAATCCGCGCAATTGAGCTGAAGCAGTAGTCTGTACTCCGAACATAACGGCTATAGCCATTATCATTCTTAATGCTAAATTCTTTTTCATTTTCACTTTCCTTTTAATATATTATGGTAATCTATTATTATCTTACGAAAGACGGGGACAAAACCCATCCGCTTTTACGCACGTCAATCTTTTCTCGTTTTGTTCACAACAAAGGTACGGGGGAAGGACACAAAGTGACCATGCAAAATCGAGCCAAAATCATGCAGAATGAGGCAAATTCCAGCTATGGTCGGTGTTTTCGTCAAGCGTAGTGGGTGTTTCCGTCAGTCGCGTCGGAAGAATCAGCAGCTATTTCCTGCCCGACCAGCGCAGGCCTCTCCTGCTTGGAGGAACGGCCGTTCTTGGTCGGAGGAACGGCCGCACCTGGTCGGAGGAGCGGCCGCACCTGGTAACCAGGAAAGGCCTGCGCCGGTAGCCAAAAAAGGCTTGCACCAGTTACCCAGGCAAGCCTTTCCTCATAAGATTAAAACAATATAGATCAAAGAGAATCTTTGTTTCCCATCCAGTTGTTTTTCAGTTTGTTCTCAAAGTCGTCCAATTTCCGGTCCACCACATGCTCTATGTGTTCATCGAACTGTTCAAGGATGATTTCATCCTCCATGATTTTCTTTACCAGCCCTATGGAGTATTCCATGGCTTGTGCATGACGTTTCCTGTTCTTTTCCGGCACCTTGTTTTCTTCCATCACTACCCTTATTATGACAGCACAAAGGTAAAGTGAAAGCTACAAAAAGACCATGCAGAATGAGGCAAGTCTCATGCAGAATGAAGCAAAAAGGGGCTAAACTGTCCGCCCATCCATTCCCTCACGATACTGGGTAGGAGATTTTCCGAACATCCGCCGGAAGGATCGGGAAAAACTGGTAGCATCCTCAAATCCGCACTGCATGGCCAGTTCGGAGATGGACACTTCCTTCTGTCCTTCGAGGACGAGGCGTGCCTGTTCCATACGGATGCGCTGCACATACTGCTGGGTAGTGATGCCGGTAATGGATTTCACCTTGCGGTTGAGATTGCTCCTTGAGACACACATGTCCGAAGCCAAGGTTTCGACAGAGAAATTGCCCTGCGGCATCCGCCTGATGACGAGAGTGACAATCTTGTTCAAGAATTCCTTATCCGAACGGGACAACAGTTTTTCTTCTTGTAAATCAGCGACCGCTTCTTCCTTGACATCTTCCGCATGACCGGCCGCATCCCTCAGCTGACGAATGATGGTATTCAACGCCGCCTCACGCAGCTTCATCCGACGATGCATATATATCCACACCAATACAGCCAGGAGCAGCATGCCACCAATGCCACAAAGAATGGAAATCCGAGTACGGACACGCTGAATCTCGTTTTCCTGTTGCAACCAATCCGAACCGAACTCGGCATTGTAGCGTGCCAGACTCTCTGCGGTTGCCTGGTTGTAAAGTGTATCCTTCAGGTCGTTGAAACGATCCAGCTCCATCTTGGCACTATCGGGATACTGGCTCCAAAAGCTTTCATAAAGTCCTTTGCGTGCATGCATTTCGTTATGCTTGTCTCCCATCCGCACAAACAGGTCGGCCGCTTCGCGATAATAGGGAATCGCTTCCAACGGCCTTTCTTGAGAGAGCAACGCCATGCCCATCTTGTTGCAGGCTATGCCCAACGACTGGACATTCTGCGTCTGACGGAAATACGGAATGACTTCTGACAGAACCTGCTCGGCGTCCGCATAGTCGTGATGACCGATAAGTACGGAAGCCTTCTGTGCCAGGCGCACCATCAGGCGGTCGGTGCTTCCCAACTTCCTTTCCACCTCGCACGCCTGGTCAATGTATTGAATGGCTTTCTCATCATCTCCCTGTGCATGATACACTTCGGAAGCCATGCCCAACAATACAGCCATACGTGCAGGGTTTTCGGCTTTATGAGCCATCTCAAGACCTTTCAGAATGTATTTCTCGGCTTCGTAGGGTTGGTTTGCTCCGATATAGATGCCGGCAATCGTATTGAGGGAAGAGCTCATGAGGTCGGGGTCGCCGCTTTGTTCATCTATCCGATAACAACGCTTGGCATACTCGGCGGCCGCCTCGTATTGAGTCGTCCGGAAATAGCCGAGTGCCAGCAGATTCAGACAATTGGCTTCAACATCCGTTCCCTCGCACAAAGGAAGCGCCAGTTCTCCATATTGCAAAGCATCGTGATAGTTGCCGGAGGCATAATAGTGCTCGGCCGTCCAATACCATACTTGTTGGCAGAGAGTATCGGGATGTGTCCGGTCATCAAAGCAAAGAAGTCCATCGGTCAATTCCTCCTGATGATAGGTTTCCATCAACCGATTGGCGGCTTGAAGGCGTTCCTGTCCTTCACCCGTCTTGAACCGGCTCAACAAGGCCGCCACTTCTTTTCCCTCGGATGCCGCCACTTGAGAGACGGCTATAAGGCACCACACCAGTGCCGAAAGCATTCGTTTCATCATAATTCTTAATATTTTTGGGGAGTTAAAGGAGTTAAAGGGAGATAGTCACTTCGTTCCTTGGGGAGTTAAAAGCCAATAGTCTTGTTGTTGAATACATCCACAAAATGTATTGGCCTTTATCTCCATCTATCTCCATTTTACTCCTTTTATCTTCCTTTATTTCCATTTCCCTACCTTAGTTTCAACAACAAGGGAACTCGATTTTTTTATATCACTGATAGTATTTAGTTTCTCTATCCGGATCCTGCCCCTCATCAGAGCATTATCTATCGGCAAAAATAAAAAAGAAATCTGATAGGAACAAAGAAACTTAGACTACAATTTGTAAGTTCATCCCATTCATTGCACCAAAACATATGCCTGATACGACGTTTCTTCAAAGACAGGAGTCAGCGAAAGATAGCCCTGCCGGATCCTTCCATCCTGCAACACCAACGGATGACACTCCTGCATCGCCCGATGCATCCGCAGGGCTTCGCCCGGCACCGGATAATATTCAATGACAAAGCGTCCTTGTACGTCCGGGGTTATATAATGGTCGTACAACAAACGGGAAACGACTCCCATATTCATCCGCAGGTTGATTTCCACGCAAGGATGTACCGCAAACCCCTCCTCCGTGCGACATACCATCATATCCACGCCCAAATAACCATCGTACGCATCGCCGATGACTTCAGCCAGTTTCCCCTCCAGATGTTCCCTGACACGGCAAAGCGATTCGCGGGGCACATAAACCGACAAGCGTTCTTCGATAGTTTCGTCAGCAGCCAGCAGATTCTCCTTATAGATGCCTCGTGCATCCGTCTCGAAGAAGGAATAGCCGACAAAGGAGACCTTTCCCTGACAAGCCAGGAACTCCATGGCAAAATCGACTACCTTATTATAATAAGGCTCACCCACCACATAGCCCTGCGTCTTCAGAATGTGATTGGTCCACCCCTGTAACGGAAGGGGCAGTTCCTTCTCCACCGGCTGAATGCCCCGGCCGCTACCCGACCAGGGCGCCTTGAGCAAGGAACGGTTCCTTTCCTTGCACCACCGGATTGTCTCCTCCAAAGAATAAAGCATACAGGATTCCCCCATCACTCCGTCTCCTTCAAACGAATGCAACACCTCTACCGCCGTAGCCCGTGCGGACAGGGTCCGTATCCGTTGGATTTGTCCTTCTGTCGGGCAACAGGAAGCCTCCACTCCCGCTTCCTGCAAACGGCGGACCATCGAAGCGCTCCACCCCCATGGATGCAACCGGTCATAATGAGCCCGTAGGGATACCACCCCACAAGCTTTTGGAGACAAGCCACACTCCTTCATCCAAGCGACCTGACGGAATTCGGGCAACCACACTTCGCCCTCCGAGGAAGCATACCAAAGAGGCAAAGCTGCCAAATCGTGAGCCATCTTGCGGGCGTTGGAAGGAGGCATGTAGTAGGGTCCTCCGTAGGCCAAAGCCATGTCATTTTCGGGGTTGAACAAATAAAGGCACTTCATACGCCACAAAAATACAAACTTTTCACTATATTTTGTCATGTCGACTTTGCAATTCGAGGGAATATTGCTATATTTGCAGCCAATTAGGTGACAAGAATGGAAGCTTTCTATAGGACACATAGCTATTTGGTGGAGCATACCCATGCACCCATCCGTCGCGGACTGATGGATGAAATAGACTGGAGTGACCGTATGATAGGCATCAAAGGCACCCGAGGAGTAGGGAAAACCACCTTCCTGTTACAATACGCCAAGGAAAAGTTCGGTACCGACCGTTCGTGTCTGTACATCAACATGAACAACTTCTACTTCTCGCAATACAGTCTGGTAGACTTTGCAGGGGAGTTCGTAAAGAGAGGCGGCAAAGTGCTCCTCATCGACCAAGTGTTCAAGTACCAGCAATGGAGCAAAGACCTTCGTGAATGCTACGACCGCTATCCGGAGCTGAAGATTGTATTCACCGGTTCATCGGTCATGCGGCTGAAGGAAGAGAACGAAGAACTGAGCGGCATCGTCAAGGTGTACTACCTCCGGGGACTTTCATTCAGAGAATTTCTGAACCTGCAAAGCGGCATGAACTTCCGTCCCTACACGCTGGATGAAATTCTGAAAGACCACGAAACCATAGCGGCCGACATTCTGAAGCAAGTGAATCCGTTGAATTACCTGCAGGACTATCTGCACCACGGCTTCTTCCCCTTCTTCCTCGAAAAAAGGAATTTCTCGGAAAATCTGCTCAAAACCATGAACATGATGATAGAAGTGGACATCCTACTCATCAAGCAGATTGAACTGAAATATTTGTCCAAAATAAAGAAACTGCTGTACTTGTTGGCAACAGACGGGCCGGTAGCACCGAATGTCAGCCAATTGGCTACAGAAATACAGACCTCAAGAGCTACCGTCATGAACTACATCAAGTATCTGGAAGATGCACGCCTCATCAACATGGTCTATCCGAAAGGAGAAAGTTTCCCCAAGAAGCCATCCAAAGTCGTCATGCACAATTCCAATCTGATGTATGCCGTTTATCCCGTGAAGGTGAACGAACAGGATGTACTCGACACCTTCTTCATGAACACCCTGTACAAAGACCATAAATTGTATAAAGGTGACAAGGGAACCTCCTTCCAAGTGGACGAAGGATTACACTTCCGAATCTGCGCCGAAGGTTGCAAGTTCAAGAACAACCCCAATGTGTATTACGCCATGCACAAACTTGAACAGGGGTATGGGAACCAAATCCCGTTGTGGTTGTTCGGTTTTTTATATTGACCTCTGTGTCATCCTGAACGTAGTGAAGAATGACACTAAAAACGTAATAGTAAATTTAGTATTAACTAACATAATAAGTAATCATTATGACTAAGCAAAAAAAATTCATCACATGTGATGGTAACCAGGCAGCTGCACATATCTCGTATATGTTCTCTGAAGTAGCAGCCATCTACCCCATCACTCCGTCGTCTACCATGGCAGAATATGTAGACGAATGGGCAGCTCAGGGCCGTAAGAACATCTTCGGCGAAACAGTTTTGGTTCAGGAAATGCAATCGGAAGGTGGTGCAGCAGGTGCTGTTCACGGTTCTTTGCAAGCCGGTGCCTTGACTTCTACTTACACCGCTTCTCAGGGTCTGTTGTTGATGATCCCTAATATGTACAAGATTGCAGGTGAATTCCTTCCTTGCGTATTCCACGTATCTGCCCGTACATTGGCTTCACACTCTCTCTGTATCTTTGGCGACCACCAGGACGTAATGTCTACTCGCCAGACAGGTTTCGCTATGTTGGCTGAAGGCTCTGTACAGGAAGTGATGGACTTGGCCGGTGTTGCTCACTTGTCAACAATCAAGGCTCGCGTTCCGTTCGTGAACTTCTTCGATGGTTTCCGTACTTCTCACGAAATCCAGAAGATTGAAATGTTGGAAAACGAAGACCTCGCTCCGCTGATTGACCAACAAGCTTTGGCTGAATTCCGCAGCCGCGCATTGACTCCAGAAAAGCCGGTGGCTCGTGGTATGGCTGAAAACCCGGATACATTCTTCGCTCACCGCGAATCTTGCAATCCTTACTATGAAGCAGTTCCTGCTATCGTAGAAGAATACATGGAAAAGATTTCTGAAATCACTGGCCGCAAGTATGGCTTATTCGATTACTATGGTGCTGAAGATGCTGACCGCGTCATCATCGCTATGGGTTCTGTAACAGAAGCTATCCGTGAAGTCATCGACCACTTGACAGCTCAAGGCGAAAAGGTAGGTTTGGTTGCTGTTCACTTGTATCGTCCGTTCTCGGCCAAGCACTTCTTGGCAGCTGTACCTAAGACTGCCAAGCGCATCGCTGTTCTCGACAGAACGAAGGAACCGGGTGCTAATGGTGAACCTTTGTACCTCGACGTAAAAGAATGTTTCTATGGCAAGGCTGACGCTCCTATCATCGTAGGCGGCCGCTATGGTTTGGGTTCTAACGATACTACTCCGGCTCAAATCTTGGCAGTTTATGAAAACTTGGCAATGAACGAACCGAAGAACGGTTTCACTATCGGTATCGTGGACGACGTGACCTTCACTTCTCTCCCACAGAAGGAAGAAATCGCTATGGGTGGCGAAGGCATGTACCAAGCTAAGTTCTACGGCCTCGGTGCTGACGGTACTGTAGGTGCTAACAAGAACTCAGTAAAGATTATCGGTGACAACACTGACAAGCACTGCCAGGCTTACTTCTCTTACGACTCTAAGAAGTCAGGTGGTTTCACTTGCTCTCACCTCCGTTTCGGTGACTCTGAAATCCGCTCTACTTACTTGGTAAATACTCC
>JAFVTL010000113.1 GCA_017503235.1 Bacteroidaceae bacterium
ACGTGTTAGCGAGATTGGTGTGCGCCGTGCTTTTGGTAGTACACGTACGGAATTGATGATGCAGATTGTGGCCGAAAACTTCATCATAACGCTGATAGCCGGTGTATTGGGATTGCTACTGAGTGTAGTGTTTGCGTATGTAGGCAATGAGTTCCTGTTTGCCCAACCACAGAGCCAAACACTCAATCCGCCGGTAGTGGATGCCTCCATCCTGCTTCAGCCCGACACCTTCCTTTGGGCGCTCTTCTTCTGTTTTGTATTAAACCTACTCTCTTCGGGTATTCCTGCATGGCGTGCATCGCGCATCGGCATAGTGAATGCGTTGGGAGGAAGATTACATTGAGGCATTTATAAGGGAGATAAAAGGAGATAAAGGGAGATAAAGGGAGATAGAGGCCTATGGTAGAAAACATTCGGCCTTTATCTCCTACAAGGAGCGAAGCGACTATCTCCATTTAACTCCATTTATCTACACAAAATAAACGAATTATGAACAAAAAACTTTTTACTCAAATAAAGAACGAATGGCGAAGCAACTTGTGGCTGGCCATTGAACTGCTGCTGGTCAGCGTAGTGATGTGGTACATCGTGGATAGCCTCTATTGCACCACCGCCACCTATTTAGAACCGCGAGGTTTCGACATTAGTCATACTTATCACATCGAGATGGGAATACTTAACGATAAGAGTCCCGACTATGTGGTCTATCAATCGGATGATGAACTACGACGCGATGTTATCGAATTGGTTGACCGCCTTCAGCATCGTCCCGACATTGAGGCGGTGAGCCTTTCCAATGCTGCATACCCTTATAATGGCAGTAATAGTTGGAATCCTGTTCAATTGATTGGAGACAATCAAACGCCGATCAATATTGTTCGTCGCATGGTGACACCCGACTTCCTACGCGTATTCCGTTATACGGGTGTGAATGGTGAAACGCCCGAACAATTGGCACAAATGGTGGAAGAAGGAAAGTTTTTGCTTTCCGAAAGTTATTGTAAAGATAGGAATTTCAAACCAAACGAATTGATAGGCAAGCCATTCTATCTGCATGGCGACACTACCCAGACGCATATTTTGGGGGCAGTATTGAACTCTGTCCGTTATTCGGATTATCAGCAAGGCGATTATTGTCTTTCTTTCGTTGAAAAGCTTCCGAGAGATTGGATGGATCACACGCAAGAATTATGCGTACGCGTTCGTCCCGAGCACGATAAGGAGTTCAGAGCTCGCCTCATGGCCGATAGCGAAAGCCAATACCGCATCGGGAATATCTTTATCAGCAACATCTATTCGTTCAAAGACAAACGGCGTGCTTACCAACAAGAACAAACCAACACCATCCGCAATAAGGTAACAGGTATGGCATTCCTGATGCTCAATGTATTCCTTGGCTTGCTTGGTACCTTCTGGTTCCGTACCCAACAACGCAAGTGTGAAATAGCCTTGCACAAAGCACATGGAGCCACTAATCGCATGATGTTCACCCGTCTGCTCAGTGAAGGGTGGGGAATCTTATTTTTGGTGACGCCCCTTGCATTGCTCATCGACTTCAATCTGGCTTATGCCGAATTGAACGCCATGCGAAACGGTACTACCCTCGAAGTTGACCGTCTGCTGCTTTGTGCCCTCATCAGTTTCCTGCTCATCGGCTTGATGATGACCATCGGTATCAGTATCCCGGCCCGTAAGGCCATGAAGGTGGAGCCGGCGGAAGCTTTGCATAATGAGTAAGTGAATTATTTGTACAAATTTTAGCCCCTTGACCAGCATGTTAATATCCTCCGACCAGCATATTACTATCCTCCGACCAGGAGAGTACTTTCCTGCTCGGAGGAGCGGCCGCTCCTGGTCACCAAGAACGGCCGCTCTTGGTCGGTGTTTTTCGCTAATTAATAAATAAATGAATGATTATGGACAAAAAGAAATTGATGACATGGACGATAGCATTGGGATTCGCATTGAGCGCAGCCGCCGGTAATCCGGAACATGTACGTGCCATCACCTTGAATGAAGCCATATTGATAGCCCGTACTCAAAGTGTGGATGCTGCCGTGGCTCTGAACGAATTGAAAACCGCTTATTGGGAATATCGAACCTATCGGGCTGATTTGCTTCCCGAAGTGAATCTGTCTGCCGTTGTGCCCAGTTATAACAAGGCGTACAGTTCCTATCAGCAGGAGGATGGTTCGTACACCTTTGTGCGGAACAACTACCTGCAGATGAACGGCCAGCTTTCCATCGACCAGAACATTTGGTTGACAGGCGGTACGCTTTCATTGAACACTTCGCTTGATTTTCTTCGTCAGATGGATGGCGACAAGACCAAACGATTCATGTCTGTACCTATCGCACTGACCTTGAACCAACCCATCTTCGGAGTGAACAACATCAAGTGGAACCGCCGCATCGAGCCGGTTCGCTATGCGGAAGCGAAAGCGGCCTTTCTCAGTGCAACTGAAGAAGTGACCATGACTACCATCAACTACTTCTTCAACCTCCTGTTGGCCAAGGAGAATGTAGGAATAGCCAAACAGAATCTGGAGAATGCCGAGAAACTTTATGAAGTGGCCAAGGCCAAACGTGAGATGGGACAAATCAGTGAAAACGATGTGCTGCAACTGAAGCTGAACATGCTGAACGCACAATCGGCATTGACGGACAATGAAAGTTCGTTGAAAAGTAACATGTTCCAGCTTCGTTCCTTTCTGGGGCTTGGTGAGAACGAAGAACTGGAACCTGTGCTTCCCGATACACTCCCTGCCATTATGCTGAACTATCAGGATGTCCTCGACAAGGCATTGGCCAACAACTCCTTTGCTCATAACATCCGCCGTCGTCAGTTGGAGGCTGACTACCAAGTGGCAAAGGCCAAAGGGAATCTGCGTCAGATTTCTCTCTTTGCACAAGTGGGTTTCACGGGAACTGACCGTACCTTTGACGGAGCATACGACCGTCTGAAGGACAATCAGGTGATACAAGTCGGTTTCAAGATTCCGATTCTCGACTGGGGCAAACGACGTGGACAGGTGAAGGTAGCCAAGAGTAACCGGGAAGTGACCGAAAGCCGTCTCCGTCAGGAAACGATGAACTTCAATCAGAATCTCTTTATCCTGGTGGAGCAATTCAACAACCAACGGGCGCAGCTGGAGATAGCCGATGAGGCTGATGCCATCGCACAGAAACGTTACCACACCAATGTGGAGACTTTCATGATAGGCCGGATAAGTACGTTGGACCTGAATGACGCACAAGTGAGCAAGGACGAAGCCCGACAGAAGCACATCAGCGAGTTGTTCTATTATTGGTATTATTACTATCAACTTCGTAGCCTGACACTATGGGACTTCGAGAAGAACACCAATATTGATGCGGACTTTGAGGAGATTGTGAAACGGTGATGAATGGAACACAAGGATACTAAAGCACGGAACTTTACTATTAGAGTTAACAATTCTCTGTGTCTCCGTGTCTTTGTGTTCAAAATAAATTATAACTTTGCAATCTATGATTCTGATTATAGACGACGATAGCGCTATCCGTACTTCGGTCAGTTTGTTGCTGAAACGTGCCAAGTACGATGTTCAAGCGGTTGCGACACCCAAGGAGGCCATAGCCGTGGTACGTTCGTTGTGTCCTGAACTGATATTGATGGACATGAACTTTTCGCTCACGACCAGCGGCGATGAGGGAATCACCCTGTTGAAGCAAGTCAAGATATTCCAACCCGATGTTCCCGTCATTCTGATGACAGCCTGGGGAAGTATTGACTTGGCTGTAAAGGGAATGCAGGCCGGTGCGTTCGACTTCATTACCAAACCATGGAACAATGTGTTCCTGATGCAGCGGATTGAAACGGCTCTCGAACTGAGCGGAAAGAAAAAGGAGCCGGTGTTGGATGAGGATGGATTTGACCGTAGCCATATCATCGGAAAGAGTAAGGCTCTGACCGAGGTACTTGATACTATCAAACGTATTTCGCACACTAATGCATCGGTTCTCATTACGGGCGAGAGCGGTACAGGAAAGGAATTGATAGCTGAGGCGGTACATCGTAACAGTCCTCGTGCCAAGAATCCTTTTGTAAAGGTGAATTTGGGAGGTATCTCCCAGTCGTTGTTCGAAAGTGAAATGTTCGGACACAAGAAGGGCGCATTCACCGATGCATCGTCGGACCGGGTTGGACGCTTTGAACTGGCAGACAAAGGAACCATCTTCCTGGATGAAATAGGTGATTTGGATTTGAGTTGTCAGGTGAAGTTGTTGCGTGTGTTGCAGGAACAGACTTTCGAGGTGTTGGGCGACAGCCGTCCCCGTAAGGTGGATATTCGGGTAGTGAGCGCTACCAATGCCGACCTGCCACAAATGGTGAAGGAGCGGACTTTCCGTGAAGACTTGTTCTATCGCATCAATCTGATAACCGTCCATTTGCCAGCTTTGAGAGAACGGAGGGAAGACATTCCCCTGTTGGTGCGTCATTTTGCTGACAGAATGTGCGAAACCAACAAACTTCAATATGTGGATTTTACACCGGCGGCGATGGAATATCTGCAACGCTTGAATTATCCCGGTAATATTCGTGAGTTGAAGAATCTGGTCGAACGCACATTGTTGGTAAGCGGTAAAGAAACGCTGGATGCCGACGACTTCAAGATGCAGAACAGGCAGCTGATGGATGCGGAGTTTGATATAGACACCAAGGGCTTGACCTTGGAGGAAAGTGAACGCCAACATATCCTTCAGACGTTGAAGAAATACGACAACAATGTATCGCAGGCTGCTGTGGCGTTGGGCATTACCCGTCAGGCCTTGTATCGACGACTGGAAAAATTCAATATTAAAGTATAATGTCCTATGAAGTTGAAGTTCCTTTTTCTGATATTGGCTTTTCTCCTGATAGTAGCATGGGGCCTGATGTTTCTCATGTTGCCTGTGGCGGAAATGGGATGGAAGTTCTATTTGGTGGAAGGGATTATAACTGTCAGCCTTGTCTATTTGGTGTATTTCTATCGAAAGGTTGTTAAACCTTTGGATAGCATCGCCAATGGGATGGATTTGTTACGTGAACAGGATTTCAGCAGCCGTCTTTCTCCGGTAGGCCAGCGGGAGGCTGACCGCATTGTACAGATATTCAATCGGATGATGTCGCAACTGAAGGAGGAACGTCTGCATCTTCGCGAACAAAATCATTTCTTGGATTTGCTCATCAGTGTATCTCCGATGGGTGTTGTCATATTGACTCTAGACGGAAAGATTTCCATGGTGAACAAGGCAGCCCTTACATTTTTGGAGGAAAAGTCAGAAAACAGTTTGTTGGACAAGGAGATGAAGGAACTGGATGGAGCTTTGGCCAAAAGGATGAGTCTCCTTCCTAAAGATACGACCGAAACTATCCGATTGAGTGACTCCCACATTTACCGCTGTTCCCGTCTTTCCTTTGTAGACCATGGATTTGCTCATCCGTTCTATCTGATTGAAAGTCTGACGGACGAAGTGATGAAAGCCGAAAAGAAAGCTTACGAAAAGGTCATTCGGATGATTGCCCACGAGATTAACAATTCAGTGGCAGGTATTACTTCTACACTTGATACGGTGGACAATATTCTTCAAACAATGCCTGAAGCTGACGACCTCCGCGAAGTGATGAAGGTGTGTATCGAGCGCAGTTACAGCATGAGCCGTTTCATTACACGGTTTGCTGATGTGGTGAAGATACCTGAACCACAATTGGAGGAAGTACGCCTGAATGATAGGGTAGAGGCCTGCAAGTTGTTTATGGAAAACATTTGTTTGAATCGTGACATCGTGCTGAAGATGGAACTTTGTGAAGAGAATCCTTCGGTGAAGATGGATACGTCTCTTTTTGAACAGGTGCTGATCAATGTCATCAAAAATTCAGCTGAAAGTATTGAGGAAACCGGTCATATCCTTATCCGTACCTCTGCTGAGCCTTTGATGCTTGAAGTGAGCGATGACGGAAAAGGTATTGCCAAAGAAGTGGAAATCAAATTGTTCAGCCCGTTCTTCTCCACCAAACCTAATGGACAAGGTATTGGACTTATTTTCATTCGTGAAGTACTGATGAAACATGGATGTACTTTCTCTCTCCGTACTTATGAAGATGGAATTACGCGTTTCCGTATCTGTTTTCCATGAAATTCTTTCTTTTTTTAATTAAAATACATTAACGGTGTTGCAAAATCGATGAATAATAGATAGCCATTACACTTATCATGCTGAGCATGGGATGGATACCGTTCAATATGGCATGTGCGATGGTTTTGGGCGAAAATATCGGTACTACCATAACAGTGCGATAGAAGAAATTGAAGACAATCGCACGAATTACCAGACCAGTGTCTATTACATGGATATTGTATCTGAACTTGAAAAGATGGGCGACTTCATGATTAACGTGTCACAAGCACTCGACAAACTGCATCGGAATTGATAGTAAGCAGATAAAAAAGAAAAGTGGATGTAAATACATCCACTTTTCTTGTAGTCCGTGGGGGAATCGAACCCCCCTTGCAAGAATGAAAATCTTGAGTACTAACCGATATACGAACGGACCATCCTCTTTGCATCCGAGGGTTTCCCTCTCGTTTGCGGGTGCAAAGATAGAACAAATATTTGAATCCTGCAAGAATTGGAGTTAAATATCTTTTATTTCATCCAGATTCTTTTGGATGTCTTCATCTTTCAGTTCATAGTTCATCAAGTTGCCGGCAAAGTATTGGTCGTATGAAGCCATGTCAATGAGACCATGACCGGAAAGGTTGAACAAGATAACCTTTTCTTCTCCTGTCTCGATACATTTCTTGGCTTCGCGGACAGCAGCCGCAATGGCATGGCATGATTCCGGAGCAGGAATGATACCTTCGCTTTGTGCAAACAGACAACCACATTCGAAAGTTTCAAGCTGGTTGATGTCCATGGCTTCCATCAGTCCGTCTTTCAAGAGTTGTGATACGATGACACCGGCACCATGGAATCGCAACCCCCCGGCATGAATGTTAGCTGGAGCAAAATTGTGTCCCAAAGTGTACATCGGAAGCAACGGAGTATATCCAGCCTCGTCTGCATAATCGTATTGGAATTGTCCACGGGTAAGTTTTGGACAAGAAGCCGGTTCGGCAGCGATGAAACGGGTCTTTCTACCTTCCTTGATGGTATGGCGCATGAATGGGAAACAGATACCGCCGAAGTTGGAACCGCCGCCGAAACAGCCAATAACAATGTCGGGATATTCGCCGGCCATTTCCATTTGCTTTTCAGCTTCCAGACCGATGACGGTTTGATGGAGGGTGACATGGCTCAATACAGAACCGAGTGTATATTTACAATTAGGTGTGGTACGTGCCAATTCGATAGCTTCCGATATGGCAGTACCAAGTGAACCCTGGTGATTCGGAGTCTTGGTCAGAATATCCTTACCGGCGCGTGTAGACATGGATGGAGAAGGAGTGACCTGTGCACCGAAAGTCTGCATGATACTGCGGCGGTATGGTTTTTGGTTGTAGCTGATTTTCACTTGGTAGACAGCTGCTTCAAGACCAAATACCTTGGCGGCATAGGAAAGGGCTGCACCCCATTGTCCGGCACCTGTTTCGGTAGTGACATTGGTAACGCCTTCTTCTTTGCAATAGTATGCTTGGGCGATGGCTGAATTCAATTTATGCGAACCGATAGGGCTGACACTTTCGTTCTTGAAATAAATGTGTGCAGGTGTTCCCAATGCCTTTTCCAATCCGTAGGCACGAACCAAAGGAGTAGAACGCCAATATTTGTAGTATTCGCGTACTGTTTCAGGAATTTCAATCCATGCGTTTTCCATGTCAAGTTCCTGATGGCACAATTCCTTGGCAAAGATGGGATAGAGATCTTCCGGTTTTAATGGTTCTTTAGTCTTCGGGTTCAATGGCGGCATGGGTTTGTTCTTCATGTCGGCCTGTATGTTATACCAGAATTTTGGAATTTGGTCTTCTGGCAGAATAAATCTTTTTTGTTTGCTGCTCATATGCTTTCAAATTATTAGTTTGTCGGCAAAATTAAGCAAATAATGTCATATGTGCTAATAATCTTCTTCTTTTTTGTTCGCTTAAACCCCTTTATGGGGATTATTGTGTATCATATCTATCATCTGTTGAATACACTTTTGAAGTAAACATGCATCTTTTTCTTGTTTTTCATTAAACCTTTTAATCATATATTAGTCAAAGAGGTATAATTTAGTTTAGTTTTTAGTTTTCTCTGAGAGCCGGCCAATGTGATATTGCCCGGTTTTCGCTTTTTATGCCACTTAATTTGGTTGTGTGCCCGACTTTTTGTTACTTTGTTCCGTCTAAATAACGATGAATGATGAAACAGTTCTATATCGGTTTACTCCTGTTTGTAGGCATAATGACAGGTTGTAATGAAAAGAAATCGTCTTCAGAGAAAGATAGGATTCAAATCTATCAAATAGATAGCGTAGACCTTCACTCCGGGGTACAGCGTATGCAAGTATCCCATATCAATCAGGATATTGTCTGTAAAGGAAAGAAGTACCATCTTTCCATTGAACGTACTCCTTGTGATACGCTTCCCGTTGTAAAAAGTGAAATGGGAACATTTGCTGACAATCGTATTTCAGTCAGTTTGGTTCATGAGAATGGGAAAAGTATGTTCTCGAAAGTCTTTACAAAGCACACGTTTGCTTCACATATCACTCCGTCGTATTTGTCTCGTTCAGTGCTTGAAGGCGTGGTCTTTGATGATGTGAAAACAGCTGAAAATAATGAAATTACGTTGGCAGCAAGTGTCAGTTATCCAATGACTGACATGTATATCCCGTTTACCATTGTCATTTCTCAGGAAGGAAGGATGTCCTTGTCAAAAGACGAGGACATGGGTACGCTCCCTCCTGAAGAATGATTGATTAGTCCATTTGTTTGTAGTCTTTTGCCAAACCTCCTTCGCTGGTTTCCTTGTAGAGCGATGGGAGGTCGTGTCCTGTTTGCTTCATCACCGCTACAACCTTGTCGAACGATACTCGGTGAATACCATCGGTAAAGGCTGCGTAGATGTTGGAGTCAAGGGCTCTGGCAGCTGCATAGGCATTGCGCTCGATGCACGGAATCTGTACCAAACCACATACTGGGTCGCATGTCATGCCCAAGTGATGCTCGAGCCCCATTTCAGCAGCATATTCTATTTGTGCCGGACTTCCACCGAACAGCTGGCTGGCAGCGGCTGCTGCCATTGAACATGCCACACCGACTTCGGCTTGGCATCCTCCTTCAGCACCGGAAATGGTGGCGTTTGATTTGACGATGTTGCCAATGAGACCTGCGGTTGCCAAGGCTCTTAAGATTCGCATCTCGCTGAATTCACGGCTTTTCTGCAGATGATAGAGTACGGCTGGTACCACTCCACATGAACCGCAAGTAGGTGCAGTCACAATCTTGCCACCCGATGCATTCTCTTCGCTTACCGCCAAGGCGTATGAAAAGACCAATCCGCGCGAACGCAAGTTGTCCTTGTAGCCTTTTGCCTTAATATAATAGGTGGATGCTTTTCTGCGAAGGTTCAGTGGTCCTGGGAGTACACCTTCCTGATCCAAACCGCGCTCTACGGCGTTGCGCATGGTGTGCCATACTTCTGCCAAATAGTCCCAGATGTCATTGTTTTCACATTCCTGTACATATTCCCAATAGCTTTTTCCGGTTCGTTCGCACCAGTTCAGAATCTCACTCATGGTGCTCATCTCATAGATGTCGGGTGAAACGATGGCCGAAATGCCTTCGCCGGCCAATGCACCGCCTCCAACACTGAATACAGTCCATTCATCGGTGATATGACCTTCTGCATCCTTTGACTTGAAGGTCATTCCGTTGGGGTGAAAGGGGAGGAATACTTGTGGCTCCCAGACTATTTCAACAGGAGCATGTGGCTGTAAAGTGTCTATAATGGCTGCGTCGGTCATGTGGCCTTTGCCGGTTGCAGCCAGACTTCCGTAAAGCGTCACTTCAAAAGCTTTGGCTTCCGGATGCTTTTCAAGAAATATTTCAGCGGCCTTGCGAGGGCCCATCGTGTGGCTACTGGATGGGCCTATGCCGATGCGGTACAGTTCTTTGATTGTTTTCATGGTATGTAAGTGTTATTTAGGTTTCTGCAAAGGTATAAAATATTTTGGTGGTTTAATCCAAATCGACAACGGTAATTCCTGCTCCGCCGAATTGTACATGCTCGTCCTGGAAGTGTGAAATACCTGCAACTCCCGAAAGGTAGTCCCTTATCAAGGTGCGGAGGATGCCGTTCCCGGTACCATGTAGAATCCGTACGCGGCTTACTCCCAACAAGATGGCATCGTCAATGAAATAGGTCACAGCCTGAATGGCTTCGTCGCCTCTCATGCCGCGCACGTCGATATCCTGCTTGAAGCTAAGTTTCTTTTCGTACACCCTGTCTTGCGTTTCACTGCTTACAAATGTACTTTTGGCTATGGTCTTTTGCACGGGGGCATCTGTGCGCTCCAAACGTTCGAGCTTCACGTTGGTCTTTATCATGCCAAACATGACCATGGCGTTCTTGCCGCTGATGCTGAGTACTTCGCCTACGCCTGTCTGCCCCTTGATTTTCACCGTGCTTCCCACTTCGATGGGTCGTACTTTAGGGGTGGTAGGAGTGGAAGTATTGGCGGCCTTTTGGTTCTTCTTGTCCTTCTTGCGTTCCTGCTTTTCGCGGAGGCGCTCCATCTTGCGGGCTATCTTGTCCTCATCGCTTTGCTTGTCGAGGTCGTCTATCTGTTCCTTGAATTCAGACAGTTCCTGACGTGCGAGTCGGGTCCGTTCCTTGTCCGCTTGTGCTTCTTTGATGGTACGGATGGTGTTTTCGATGACCGCATTGCTTTCTTGAATCAGTTGTTCGGCGTCCGACTTGGCCTTTTTCAGAATTTCCTTGCGGCTCTTTTCCAATTCCTGTATTTCCTTTTCGTATTTGGCGATGGTTTCTTCCATCTGCTTTTCACGCTTGCGGATATTCTGACGCTTGGTCTCCCAATAACGCTTGTCGCGTACAATGTCTTGTAGGTATTTGTCGGCATTGATGTATTCGCTTCCTACGATTTCCGAGGCATCGGCTATCACTTCTTCGGGTAGGCCGATTTTGCGGGCTATCTCAACGGCGAACGAACTGCCGGGATTTCCTATCTGCAATTGGAAGAGTGCCTGCATCAAGTGGCGGTCGTATAGCATGGCGCCGTTCACCACCCCTTCGTGGTCTTCGGCAAAGTGTTTCAGGTTCTGATAGTGAGTGGTTATCACACCGAATGTTCGCTTTTCGTTGAAGCGCTTCAATACGGCTTCTGCAATGGCTCCGCCGATTTGTGGCTCGGTACCTCCACCAAACTCATCAATCAGGATGAGGCTCCTTTCGTTGCAGTTCTTCATCATGATTTTCATGTTGGTCAGGTGGGAGGAGTAAGTACTGAGGTCGTCTTCTATACTCTGTTCATCGCCTATGTCGATGAAAATGCTTTGGAAGATTCCCGCATGGCTTCGCTCGTGCATCGGTATGAGCATGCCACATTGTAACATGTATTGTAATAAACCGACGGTCTTCAGACAAACCGACTTGCCGCCTGCGTTAGGACCTGAAATGATAAGGATGCGTTGCTGGCTGTTCAGTTCGATGTCAAGTGGTACTACCTTCTTGCCATGTTTGGCCAACGATAGTTGCAATAGCGGATGGATGGCGGTGGTCCAATCAAGTATCTGCTTGTTTTCCAGTGCCGGCTTGATACCCTTTATTTGAATGGCGAAATGCGCTTTGGCGCGGATGAAGTCTATTTCTGCCAAAAACTCATACGATTGAAGGATGGCGGGCACTTGTGGGCGTACGGTGGAGGAGAACTCTGTCAGTATGCGGATGATTTCTCTTCGTTCTTCGCCTTCCAGCTCGCGGATGCGGTTGTTGGCTTCCACCACTTCGGCCGGTTCGATGAAGACAGTTTTCCCTGTGGCCGACTCATCGTGTACAATCCCTTTGATTTTACGTTTCAATCCCGGCGCTACTGGGATGACCAGTCGTCCGTCGCGCATGGTTGGTGTTACATCCTTGTCTACATAGCCTTCGGCTTGTGCATTCCGTAGAATGGCGTGAAGGCTTCGCGAAATGCTGCCTGTGGTCGATGCCAGCTCCCTGCGGATGCGCAACAGCTCCGGCGAGGCGTTGTCCTTGATTTTGCCGTACTTGTCGAGTATGCTGTTGATGCGGCTGATGAGTTGTGGAAACACAAGAATGTCGCCAGCCAATTCGTGCAAGTAAGGGTAGGGGTAGGTCGCATCCGATTCTTCCTCGTCCTCAGCCTCGTTACGTTGAAGGAACCGCACGATGTCGCGGATAGTTTCCAACGAACGGCGGAGGTCGAACAGTTCCTGCTCTTCCAAATACATCCCTTCAACTCGGATTCGCTTCAACGATGGCCGCACGTCGAAGAAGTATTGGTCGGGGAACTCATCCTCTTCCTGTATGATGCGTACAAACTCCGTGATTTCCTCCAGCCGGCGGTTGATTTCATCATACGTTTCCGAGAAAGCCATTTCATCTACGCGTTCCTGTCCAAGTGTGCTGAGGCACTTTTCTTTCAATAAGTGGCGGATTTGGTCGAATCCTATTTTCTGTTCAAAGTTTTGGGGATATGTCATTCTTTTCCAAGTATCTGTTTCTTTATGGGACCTCTCATGGTTGCTAGGTCCTATTTGCTTGCAAAAATAGTGCAATCCTTGGTAAGAAACAATAACTCCCGTCTTTTTCGTGACACAAAGGTGGGGAATGTGGAAGTATTCACGGGCGTTATGCCCGTGCTTCCTTTCATTATTGCTGTTTGCGGTTGAGTTAACACAGTGCATATCGGATGCCGCCTTCTTCGTCCTGCAGTTGCTCTATCTTGTTCTGTTGGATGAGCAGCAATAATGCCAAGCAAAGTTCGGTGGCTCCAAAATCCGTTATTTCTTGCAGTTTGTTCAGCGTGTAGAGATAACCGCTCTTCATGTATCTCATTACTTTCTCTGCGTTTTGGGTGATGATTCTTTTATCCAGTGCCATAGGTATTCCTTCTTTTAATTGATTCGTTCATTGGTTACTACAAAGGTAAACAAGGTCTTTTGAAGGATTGTTCCCCAAAAGGAAGGCTTTGTGTTTCTTTTTTCTTTGAGTTGAAAAACGCAAAAAAGTTTGCATATTCAAAAAGATTCCGTACCTTTGCACCGCTTTCTGAGGGAAGCACTTCTTGATATAGGAGTTTTGGAGAGATGGCAGAGTGGTCGATCGCGGCGGTCTTGAAAACCGTTGTACTGAGAGGTACCGGGGGTTCGAATCCCTCTCTCTCCGCAATAAAGTGTGTAAATCAAGCATTTGCAAGATTTACACACTTTTTTACACCCAGAATTGAAGTTTAGGTGAAATTTTTGAGATATTAAAAGAAATGCTGATGGAAAAGATGAATAAACATAATTCTCTATTCTTCAGCATCTTTTTTTATAGCCGACAATGCAAAGATTGGTTCAGAACGTTTGATATATATTGTCAATGTGCTAAACTGAGCTTTAGCTATAAAAACAAATTTGTATTTCTTATCCGTTAGTACTCAATAATTTAAAAGCTAAACGGTAGAAATAATAAGCACAAACAATCTTCCTCAATCGTAGATTACACCCTTTGACTTGTTAACTACGCCTTGAATCAGCTTTTTCATCACGACTTATTTACATATAAAACAAAGAGGGCGATAGTCTATGTCCACATTAAAAATGTATG